>CBIHQZ010000050.1:0-13333 GCA_966212315.1 uncultured Myxococcales bacterium | reverse complement strand
GAACTCCGTCGTCGCGCTCTCCCAGGGCGGAAGACCGCGCGTGTTGGCCGGAACGGACGGTTCGCCGCTCATCCCGTCGGTCGTGTCGTTCCATCCGAACGGGTCGACCCTCGTCGGTGCCAGCGCGCGCGCGCGTCGAGCGATCGATCCGACGCAGACCGTGTTCTCGGTGAAGCGATTGCTCGGACGCCCGTTCCAGAGCGAAGAAGTCCGCCGCGCGAAATCGCGATTCGCGTTCCAACTCCGCGAGGGCCCGGACGCCGCGGTACTGGTGAACACGCGTACCGGCGATCTCTCGTTGCCCGAGATTTCCGCGCTCGTGTTGCGCGAGATCCGTCGCGTCGCGGAGACCGCACTCGGCGACCGCGTCGATCGCGCAGTGGTCACCGTCCCCGCGAACTTCAACGAGCTGCAACGTACTGCGACCAAGATCGCGGGGCAGATCGCCGACCTCGACGTCATCCGCATCTTGAACGAGCCGACTGCGGCCGCGCTCGCCTACGGCTATGGCCGCGCGTCGCGCGAACGCATCGCGGTCTACGACTTCGGCGGCGGCACGTTCGACGTCACGCTGCTCGAACTCTCGGGCAACGTCTTCGAAGTCCTCGCGACCGCCGGCGACACCTTCCTCGGTGGCGACGACATCGACCTGCTCGTCACCGAGAACCTCGCCGACGCATTGCTGCAAGCGCATCGCATCGACGCCCGTCAGGACGCGCGCGCGTACGAATTGCTCCGCGCGGCGGCAGAGCAAGCGAAGATCGATCTCTCCACGACCGACAGCGCGACCATTCGCATCCCGGACGTGGGTTATGCGCCCGGAGGCCGCGGGATCGAGTTCCGCACGCACATCACGCGCGCGGATCTCGAGCGACTCGCATCGCCGCTCGTGCAGCGCACGTTCGATGTGTGCGGCGAAGCGTTGAAGCTCTCGGGAATGCGCCCCGCCGAATGCGGCACCGTGATTCTCGTGGGCGGTTCCTCGCGCATGCCCGCGGTGCGACAGGGCGTCGCGAAGTTCTTCGGTCGTGATCCGCTCACGACACTCCCGCCCGAACAGGTCGTAGGCATGGGCGCTTCGATTCTCGCGGAGGCCCTCAGCGGCGCGCGTCGACAAGCGGCGCCGCCCGAACGTCCGCGGGTGCAGACGCTGCGACCGCAGACGCCGTCGGCTCCGATGGGTCAGCCCGCGAGCAGTGTTTCGCAGAGTCGCCCCGCACCGCCGATGACGCCGCGCGCGCCCTCGATGCGCCCGCCCACGCTCGGTGGGAGTCAGCGTCCGCCGCCCGGACCGGCGATCAAAGCTCGCCCCACCGACGAAGGAACCACCAACGCGGTGCTTCGTCAGCGAACGCGGTCCACGACCAACCCGGGCATCGCGCCATCCGCGCCGCTGCCGAGTGATCTGACCTGGGGTTCGGTTCGTCCGCCCGCGACGCCCGCCGTCCCCACGACGCCGATGGCGCAGGACCCGATCGACCTCGCGTTCGCGTCGTTCGAAGAAGAGACGCGCCCGAGCATCTCGTCGTCGCCGCCGAGTGCGTCGCCGCCGCTCCCCGATCTCGGGTCGCTGATGCCGCCTGCATTGACGTCGCGCGATTCGTTCGACGAGCCGACGACACCCGGTGCGCGCGCGATGAGTGCGCCCGCAGCGGTCGTTCCGCCGGCGCCGCCCTTCCCCGTGGTCGGAACGCGGACGCACGTGATGCCGGCCGCGGTGCCGCCTCCGCCGCAACCGCTCGCACCTGCCAGGAAGCCGGGCGATTCGCTCTTCACCGGGATTCCCGGTCTCGCGCTCACCGACGACGAACCGACCGAAGCCGTGTCGACGAAGAGCCCGCTGCGCGCGCAGACGATGGCGTTCTCGCCTGCCGTGATGCCGGGTCCGTCGACGGGTTCGCCTTCGCGTCCGATGGCGCCCGCACCGCCTGCACCGCGCGTGACCGGGCCCGCGGCCTACGCTTCGACGCTGACCGACAGCGCCGCGTTCGCGCTTCCCGGCATGAATCCCGCGCGGCCGTCAGCGATTGCGCACAACGCAGCGCCCGGCGTTTCCGCGAAGGCTCCGTCGGCACAGATGCCACCCGCGATGCCGGGGCCGTCCGCACGCATGCCGTCGTCGCAGATGTCGCCCGCAATGCCGGGCCCTTCGTCGCACGGAAATTCTCTGCCGGCGATCTTCGCCACGCCGTCGCAAGGGGTCTCGCCCGCTGGTCCGGGTGCCTCGAGTCGCGCGCCGTCGGGTGCGATGCGACCGGCATTGCCCGGTGTTTCGGCCCGTCCTCCGTCGCTTCCGCCCGGGCACTTCGGACTGCCGTCGATGCCGCCGCCGCAGTTGCCGCTCCTTCTCGACGTTACGCCGCACACGCTGAGCATCGAGACCGTCGGAGGAATGTGCGAGACGGTGATTCCGCGCAACGCGACGATTCCCGTCGAGCAGACGCGCGAGTTTGCGACCGCGTACGACTCGCAGGACACCGTTCGAATTCGTATCTCGCAGGGTGAATCTCGCCGGTTCGGCGAGAATCAGGCACTCGGCGAACTCGAGTTGTCGGGGATCCCGCTGGCCGCTCGCGGCGACGTAAAGATTGCCGTGACGTTCGAACTCGACGCCGACGGCACGTTGCAAGTGCGCGCGCGCGAGGTCTCGACCGGTCGCGAGACGCAGACGCGCGTAACGCTTCTCACCATGCCGAGCAGCGGCGAGATGGCGAACATGGCGCAGCGGCAGCGCGCGCAGAACTGACGGCGATGCTCGACGAAGACGCGATTCGCATCGGTGTCCTCGCGACGCATCTCGACGAGATCGACTACTACACGTTGCTCGAGATTCCCCGCGACGCGACAGGCGACGAAGTGCGTGATGCGTTTCACGCGTTCGCGCTTCGGTTTCACCCCGATCGCCACGTCGGCGAGCCCGCGCAGCAGAAGAACGCGCTCGCGATCTTCAAGCGTGGCGCGGAGGCGTATCGCGTGTTGAAGCAGCCCACGCTGCGATCGCGCTACGACGAAGGGCTCGCGAAAGGGACGCGGCGACTCCCCGCCGACGCGATGCGACCAGACATCGAACCCGCTTCGTCGACGCGCGGCGAGTCGTTCCCAGCAGGGTCGCGGGTGTTCTTCGACAAGGCGCGCGAGGCGATGAGGCGTAGTGATTTCGGCGGCGCGCGCATGCATCTCGCGCTGGCGATGTCGCGAGGCGAGTCGCAGGCGTTCACCGATCTCGCCGCCGAGATCCGAGCCGCCGAACAGAGCGCGAAGAAGTAAGCGCTCGGGCTCGCCCAATACAAACGAGAGCAGACACTGACCGCTGGGTGAGCAAGGCATGACCGAAGCCGCTCACGTTGTTTCCGCGGCGTGCGATCCACGGCAGGATCGCGAGCGATGGTGACCGAAGCCCCGACCGAAGCGCGCGACGAGACGGAGCACTACGTGCTGCAGCGCATCGGACGGATCGTACTGCAGCGATGGAAGGCGACGCCGCGAAGCGTCGATCTGGCGACCATCGTTCAATGGCTCACCGTGCAGCGTCGTCATGCAGGCGGCGATCTCGCCGTCATCGAGATCATTCCCGCGGGAATCCGTCCGCCGACTGCGGAGGACACGCGCCTCGCGATGAAGCCCGCCGCGACGCTGAAATTCGTCCGCGGGCTGCACGTGCTGGTGTGTGAAGGCGACGAGATCGAGTCCGCGATCGCACGCGGGATTGCGCGCACAGTGTCGTTCGAAGTGAAAGACACGCTCACCACGGCCACCACGCTCGACGACGCGATCGAGATCGCCGCGCGATACACGGCGCAAGAGTCCGCCGATGTTCGCGCGCAGTTTTTCGCGCGCGGCATCATCGAGCCGCCGACGAAGTGACAGCGGACTGCGGGCTCGAACGCTACGAAGCCTGCTGCAGGTGTTTCGCGCCCGCCGCCAGACGGCGTGCATCTTCGTCGCGACCTGCAGCTTTGTAGACCGAGCTGAGCACCGCGAGCGCCGCCGCTTCGCCACCGCGATCCGATGCACGCCGCGCGACGATCAGCGCACGCAGCGCGGTTCGAACTGCGACACGCATCTCCCCCGCGGATGCCTGCGCGATCGCACTGATCAGCTGCGACTTGCTCGTGCCATCGGTCGAATGCTTACCCGTGATCCGCAGCGCGTTCTGCGCGTTGCCGCGAACGACCTCCGCGAGTGCACGCATGCGCTCGGCGCTCGCGGTGTCGTTACGTTCCATCGCGTGTGCGGCCGCGTGCTCGAGAGCCTCGGCATCCATCGCACGATTGCCGCGACCGCCTTCGCGTTCGACGACCACTGCCGGTCCGAGGATCTTCGCGATCGTACGCACCGCACCGAGCAACTCTTCCGACAGTGCTTCCTCACCGCGTCCGTCCGGCAGCGCCGCTGCGATGAACCGCACCGCCGCCGCGCGCAGCCCGGCCTCGAGCGCCATCGCCGCCGCTTCGACGTACAGACTTCCGGCGTCACGCTGCTTGCCGAGCGAGAGCAGTTGTTCGGCTTCGCTCGCGCTCGGAAGAACGCCGCGTTCGATCAACGTCTCGGCAGCGACGTCGCGATCGGGCAGGTGCGCGCGGACGGATGCATCGATCCAGAGGCGCGCATCGCGAATATGAATCAGTCGCAGCGACGCGAGCATCGTGAGCAACTCGTCGGGCCGCGATGTCATCGTCCCACGAAGTGCCGCGCTTCCCGCGATTTCGGGGGCGCCGTCGCCGAGCGTCGCGAGGACCGAGAACGCACGCAACGCCCGCTCGGGAATGTCGCGCACGCGAATCGCGATCGGATCACCGCCACTGCGCACCGCGCGAAACACGCGCTCCTCGCGCGGACGAAACGCCGCGCCGTCCCACTCGAGGTGACCGAGTTGCACAGCCGCCCTCGCCGCTTCGATCACGCGCCCCGGAAAGCCTTCGCCCTCGCGCGCCACGCGATGCAGCCATCGCTCGCCCACCTTGTCGCCGAGTACTGCTCGCGCGAGCGCACGCGCGTCGTACGGACGCAGTGGCTCGATCGGCAAGCGTCGTTCGCCAGGCACGAAATCCAGTGCGAGACGCACCGGCCCGCACAGCACCAATCGCCGCGTGCGCGTGAACCGCTCCGCCACTGCGCGCACGATCGCAACCGTGTCACCCGCGATCGGATCGAGCACGATCCAGTCGCCGACCGCATCCGCGATGGCCGTCTCGAGCAGCGCTTCCGATTGCATCGCGCGTGCAGGAATCCGCGCACAGAGCTTCGACACTCGCTGCGCCGCTTCGTCGATGAGTCGCGACACACCCGATCCGGGCTCCGCGACGATCCACGCGGGGCCGGGCGACGCGAGCAGATTGGTGATCGCTGCGACTTCGCGTTCGCGTCCAACGAGCGGCACTCGGTCGGGGAGCTTCGCGACCGCATGGCGCGCGTCCGACCGACGGCACTTTCCGCGCGCGAGCGCGACAGCGGGGACCGGAATCGTCCAACCGGCACGACTCGCGGGGCGGACGAAGAGCAATTCGGAATCGAGTCGCTCGCGAGCGCCCCGATCGAAGAGCAACGTGCCGTCCGCGGCCGCGCACGCGAGGGCAATCGCTCGTTCGCGCGCGGCGACCGCGTCGTTGCCCGAGAGAACCACCGAGCCGCTGAGTCCCTGCGTCTGCGCGACGGTCGCGACCCATGTCCCCGCGTTGCGAGGATCGACCGCCTCGAAGCCGAACAACTGCAGGGTTTCGAACCACGCGACCGGCGCGCCGAGAATCGCGCGGGCTTCCACCAGCGCGTCCTCTTCGCCTCGCAACGCCACGAACCAGAAGTCCATCGACGAAAGCCCCGCGCCTCGTGTGAGAGATCGCTCGCCCGCTACCTGCTGACTACTTCTTCAGGCGCTTCTTCAACGCGGCGAGTTCGTCGTCGAGTTGATCTTTCGTTTCGCCGCGCTCGAGTCGGCGGAACTTCTCTTCCACTTCGGCGCGCTTCGGATCGTCGAGAATGTTGTGCGCCTCGACTTCGGCTTCCATGTTCTCGATGCGTCCCTGCATCTCTTTCAACCGCGCGAGCGCGGGCGAAGCGACACCGGCCGACGACGACGATTCACCGAGCGGATCCGCGCCCGGCGCGGTGCGCGCGCGATTGACCTGCGCCGAGAGCACACCCTTGCGGGCCTTCAGCTCTTCGACTTTGCGTTCGAGCTGATCGATCGAAGCACGCAGTTCGCCGACGTAGGTCTCCTGCTGCCCGCGAAGCTTGTCGGTCTCGACCGCATCGCCCTCAGACTTCTTCTTGCGCTTGAGTGCTTCGCGCGCGAGTTCCTCGTCGCCGTGTTCCAGCGCGAGCATCGCCTTGCGCTCCCACGACTCGGATTCCGCGACCATGTCCGCGGTTTTCTTTCCGAGCTGCTTCTCGCTCGCGAGCGCCTGGACGACTTCCTGACGGGCCTTCTTCAGCTCGTCCTGCATGTCGTCGATCGTCTGTGTGATCAACTTTGCGGGGTCTTCCGCCTTGTCGATCATCGAATTCAGGTTGGCTTTCAGAGAGCGCCCGAGACGGTCGAGAATGCCCATGCGATCTACCTCGAGCCGGACTGTAACACGAGCAACGTCGCGAGCGCGCTTCAGTGTGCTTGGCCCGCGATGAACGTCCGTGCCACCATCCGCCGACCCGAACACCATGCTGCAAGGACAAAGGATCTTTCTCACGGGCGGCGCCGGCTTCATCGGCACCGCCCTCGTTCGTCGGCTCGCGGAACAGAACCATTGTGTGGTCTACGATCTGCTCCGTCGCAACGCACTCGGCGCCGCCGGCCTCGACAAGCACGCCAACGTCACGCTCATCAAAGGTGACGTTCGCGATCAGCCCGGGATGATCAAGGCGATGGAGGGCGCGACGCACGTGATCCATCTCGCGTCGATCGCTGGCGTCGACACCGTACTGAAAGATCCCGTCCTCACGATGGAGATCGCGCTCGAAGGGACGATGAACGCCCTTCGCGCCGCGCAGCAGATCGGCAAGGTGAAGCGGTTCATCGACTTCAGTACGTCGGAAGTGTTCGGCACCCACGCGTACCGCGTCGCCGAAGGGGACGTGACCACGCTCGGCGCGGTCGGCGAAGCGCGTTGGACCTACGCAGTGGCGAAGCTCGCGACCGAGCATCTCGCGCACAACTACGCCAAGCAGTACGGCCTCCCGACGGTGAGCATCCGCCCGTTCAACATCTACGGCCCGGGGCAGGTCGGCGAAGGCGCCGTGCACGCGTTCGTGGTTCGCGCGCTCAAGGGAGAGCCGATCACGATCCACAACGAGGGCGATCAGATCCGTTCGTGGTGTTACATCGACGACATCGTCGACGGCATCCTGCTCTCGCTCGAGAACGACAACGCCATCGGGCATGCGTTCAACATCGGCAATCCCCGCAGCACGGTGACCATCTACCAGCTCGCACAACTCGTGATCCGTCTCGCGAACTCGCGCTCGGACATCAAGTTCGTGCCGTGGAACTTCGCCGACGTGGAACTCCGCATTCCGGACGTGAAGAAAGCCGCCGAGCTGCTGGACTTCCGCGCGCGGGTCGACCTCGAAGACGGGTTGATGCGCACGATCGTGTGGTACCGCGAGAAGCTCGAACGCGAGGCACGGGGATAGCGTGACCGAGGGCGCCCGCGAGATCGATCTCGACGCGGTCCGGGCCGATGGCTGGTTCGATCGCGTGATCGCGGGCGTTCCGGCACTCGACCGGCTGTGCGGCGCGCTCGGCGACGGAATGGTCGCGCTCTCGCTCGTCGCGGGCTTCCGCATCCAGAACGCGAGCATCGAACGCACCACCGGCGAAGTTGCGTCGCTCACGTGGGCACGCGACGATCGCCCCGACGGTGGTACTGCGACGGGCACGCCCGAGAGCATGCGCACCGAAGTGCTGGCGGTGCTCCTCGGCGAATCCGACAGCGCTGCGGACGAACCGACGCGCGACGACGACGCCGACGGCATCAAGGCGTACATCGGTCCGCGTTATCTCCTGCTCGCGCCGCTCTTCGGACTCACGCTGCGGCGTCTGCTCTTGAGCGAACAGGCCGAAGCGCGAGTGGCCGCCGCACACGACGGCATCGAAGAGATCGTCACGCTCAAGCAGCTGCGACGCTTCCTGCGATCGCGGGTGGTGGAAGCGCTCGGCGGTGGACGCGGGCGCGGCGTGCAGATCGATCTCGAGCAAGCGCGGGTCGCGCGCGATGCATTCGAGAACGGGCGATACGAAGAAGTCGTCGGACGGCTCGCGTCGTGGGTCGCGCCGTTGATGATGTACCAACGCACCCCCGAGGGAGCGTCGCTCGATCCGAACACGCGCGCCGACATCTCTCGCGCGCTCGGTGTGCTCGGGCAGACGTTTCACAAACTCGGTCGTGCCGAAGAGAGCGAAGAGGCGCTGCGACTGGCAGTGCAGTACGCACACGACGGACCGGCTGCGTCGGATGTCTACCGCACCCTCGCACGCACGATGATGGCCGAGGACCGGCACGGCGAAGCGATTGCTCCGCTGCGTCGCGCGGCCGCGATGGAGCCGCAGAGCGCCGAGGGACTGTGCGATCTGGCTCGTTGTTTCGTCCGCACGCAGAAAGCGGTCGCGGCGGTCGGCGTGTTGCGAATGGCGCGCGCGCGTAACGCGAGCGAGGGCGAGGTCGCCGACGTCGAGCGCGAATTGCGCGAAGCGCTCGGCGAGACACTGCCTCGTTGGGAATCGCTGATCGCACCGTCGAAGCCCGCCGCCTCGTGATGCGATACTCGCGCGCGTGACGACTCGCACCGAATCCCACGCCGTATCGAGTTCTGCTTCTTCCGCGCGAGAGCCGATTGCACTCGGCGTCGTGGTGCTCGCGCTCCTCGCGGTGAGCGCGATCCATCCGCACGACACGTTTACCTGGTTTCTCGAGATCGCGCCGATCCTCATCGCGATCCCGCTCCTCGCGCTCAGCTATCGTCGCTTCCCGCTCACGCCACTCGCGTATCGGCTCATCGCCGTCCACGCGGTGATCCTGATGGTCGGCGGGCACTACACCTACGCGAACGTCCCGTTCGGCTTCTGGCTGCGCGACACGTTCCACCTCGCGCGCAATCCGTACGATCGCATCGGGCACTTCGCGCAGGGTTTCGTCCCCGCGATCATCGCCCGCGAGATCCTGCTCCGCCGCACGCCGCTGCGACCCGGCGGATGGATGTTCTTCATCGTCACGTGCATCTGTCTCGCGATCAGCGCCTGTTACGAATTCATCGAATGGTGGACCGCGGTCGGCACCGGCACGCGCGCGGAAGCGTTTCTCGGAACGCAGGGCGACCCGTGGGACACGCAGTGGGACATGTTCATGGCGTTCGTCGCATCGATGCTGGCGCAGCTCGTCCTTTCGCGCGTGCACGACCGTCAGCTCGAACCGCTGACCCGATCAAAGTGATTCATCGCCGATCGTTCTGATCGACCACGCTCGCGCGCCGCCACGTGTTTGCGGGACTTTTTCCGTGGCGTGCGGGTTGCTGTCGTACGTCCGACGAATGGAGACGACGAAGAAGATGACCATGACCGCCCGCTCGCTTTCGGTACTCACGCTCGTGATCGCAGCCGCCGCAGCCCCTGCATGCAAGGATTCCGCACCGCGCGCGACGACCGCCGCTGCTGTTCCGACCGCCGCGCAACCCGCCACCCCCCGCGCAGGCACGCAGCGACTCGCGATCGACGCCGCGCACAGCACCGTCGGTTTCGTGGGCCGCAAGGTCACGATGCAGCACCAGGGAGGGTTCGGGCAGTTCAGCGGGTCGGTCGACTTCGACAGCGAGCACGTCGAGAACAGCGTGATCAACGTCGACATCGACATGGGCAGCGTTCACATCGAACCGGATCGTCTGCTGAACCATCTGCGCTCGCCGGACTTCTTCGACGTCGCGCGATTTCCGCACGCCACGTTCGTGAGCACCTCGATCCGCCCCGGTGGAGAGAATGGCGCGACGCACACGATCACCGGCAACCTCTCGCTACACGGACAGACGCGCAGCATCACGTTCCCCGCGCGCATCCAGGTCGCACCGGGCGAGGTCACCGCGACGAGCGAGTTCTCGATCAACCGACGCGACTTCCAGATCGTGTATCCGGGCATGCCGGATGATCTCATTCGCGACGACGTGACGATTCAGTTGAACCTGCATCTCCCGCGCGGCTGACCCTTCCCCGACGGTCGGTCTCGCCCGCGTAACGGCCAGGACCTCCATTCCGAGACGCGCCGAGATGCGCGACCCTCGGACGCGTGCACCCAGACACCAAGCTTCCGATCGAATCACTTCGCCTCCACGGCACGGTGTCCCCCTCCGGATCCAGCGAGCGCGCTGCAGTCGTCGTCCGAACGGATCTGTCACTCGAAGGCAAGCGCACGGCTTCGCACCGCAGTGGCACCCGCTTTCGCATGACGCTCGCGGATGGCAGCGCGGTCGACGTCGATCTGCCCGAGAAGCCCGATGATCTCTGCCTCCCGAACACGAAGATCTCGTCGCGCTGGTCGAAGCTCGAGACGCGCGACGAGAGCACACCGTTTCGATCGCACGCGCCCGGCCCGGATGTCCTCGGTGTCATCGAAGGCTTCGTGCTCCGCGCCGGCGACGACGTGATCGTCTATGGCGATGTGCTCGAGCGCGCGTTCGCGGAACACACCGAAGGGATGCGGTCCACACCCGGCAAGCGCGTCTCGCACGTGCGTGCGCGAATGGTCGCAGCGGGCACCGACGCAGCGCACCGGTTCGCAACGGAGTTCGCGAAGCGCTTTCCTCCCGTCGAGCGGCCGGCGATCAGTCGCGTGGACCCGTTCCGCGTACTCGCCCGGCTGTGCGGGTTCATGCTGATCGTGGCGCTCGCCATCCTCGCGTGGGTCGCGATCGGCACCGATTACGTGGCGGTGCGCTTCAACGCGATCATCACGTCACTCGTAATCGCAGCCTCGTACGTCTTCGCGCTCGTCGGCGCCGGCCATCCGCGATTCGGTGCGGGGCAGGAGCGTTCGGGCGGCCTCACGCCCGAAGACGCGAGCCGATGGATCGGAACGGCGGTGATTCTCCTGACCCTCTTGCTGTTCTCGGGCATTGAGTTGCTGGCCGATGCGCGGGCGGCCAACACCGGCGTTCGAATGATCGCGTTCTTCGACGCGATCTATGTCGCAGCCCTGATCGGCTGGCATCCGTTTCTCGCACGCGCCGGGCGCCGCGACGTCGCCCTGCTCCTCGATGCGCCGCCGTTCGATGGACGCTTCGAGAAGGGACGATGGGGCCGCGCGGTCGGCACCGTGCGCGACAGCACGCCGATCACCGTGCAAGGCGAAGAAGCGGCGCTCGCGCGCGAGCACGACATCACCGACGTCCCGGGTAGCGATCCGGACATCGTGAAGTCCACGTTCCACAACCGCGAGACGTTCCTTCTCGAAGCGAGCGACGCGATCTTCGAGATCGTTCCCGACGGTGCGCTGTGGGCTTCGAGCGAGCGCGACGTCACCTCGCTCGAAAAGGGTCATCGGATCGAACGCGAACTGGTGCCGCTCGGCGCGCGACTCGTCGTGGCCGGGCGCATCGATCGCACGTCCGAGGGGCTGCCGCTGTTGCTGCGCGCGAAGGGCGAGCGCTCGTTGATCTTCTTCGCGACCCGCGCCGATCGCGATCCCCTGACGATCCTGCGACGCCTTCGCGTGATGCACTGGATCGCATTCGCACTGCTCCTCGCGATCGCCGCCGCCGGCGTCGCGGTGTCGTTCGAGTACGTACCGCTCCTTCCGCCGGCGCGCGAGTCGAGCGACTGAGCAGCCGCGTCATCGCGCCCCGATCCGCGCCGAGAAACACCGTGGCAGACTCGCCGCGATGCAGCTCACCGCCGCCCCCGTGATGATCGCCGCGCTCTGCGTGATCGCGATCGCATATCGCTACTACAGCGCGTTCATCGCCGCGAAAGTGCTCTGTCTCGACGCATCTCGCGCAACCCCCGCGCACCGTCTCGCCGACGGACAGAACTACGTGCCGACCAACAAGTGGGTGCTGTTCGGTCATCACTTCGCCGCGATCTCGGGCTCCGGTCCGCTCATCGGTCCTACACTCGCCGCGCAGTTCGGCTTCGCCCCCGGCTTTCTCTGGATCCTCATCGGCGTGGTGCTCGCCGGCGCGGTGCACGACTTCGTCATCCTCGTCGCCAGCATTCGCAGCAACGGCCGCTCGCTCGCCGAGATCGCGCGCGAAGAACTCGGACCGGCGCCCGGCATCGTCGCGATGATCGCGATCCTCACGATTGTCGTGGTCGCCATCGCCGGGCTCGGCATCGTCGTGGTGAATGCACTCGCCGAGAGCGCGTGGGGAACATTCACCGTCGGCGCGAGCATTCCGATCGCGTTCGCGATGGGCTTGTGGACCTACCGATTCCGCAAAGGAAAGATCCGCGAAGCGACGATCGGCGGCGTCGTGCTCCTGCTCGTCGCGCTCGTGCTCGGCAAGTACGTGCAGGACACGCCGCTCGGCGAGCACTTCCGCTACTCGAAGCTCACCATCACTCTCGCGATCGCGGGCTACGGCTTCATCGCGAGCGTGCTCCCCGTGTGGCTGCTGCTCTGCCCGCGCGATTATCTCTCCAGCTACCTGAAGATCGGCACCATCGCGCTGCTGGTCGTCGGCGTGGTGCTCGTCAATCCGCGCATCGAGATGCCGATGTTCACGCAATGGGTGCACGGCGGCGGACCGATCGTGAAGGGCCCGCTCTTTCCGTTCGTGTTCGTCACCATCGCGTGCGGCGCCATCTCGGGCTTCCATGCGCTGGTCGGTTCGGGCACGACGCCGAAGATGGTCGACCGCGAGACCGATGCACGCATGATCGGCTACGGCGCGATGCTGACCGAAGGGATCGTCGGGCTCACTGCACTCATCGCAGCCACCAGTCTCCCGGTGCGCGACTACTACGCGATCAACACCGATCCGCCGGTTGCCATCGTCGCCGACGCCCCCGCGCGACTTCCCGACGGACGCGTGCGTGCTGCCAACGGCACCGGCGTTCTGCGTGACGCAACCGCCATCGCGCCCTTCGAAGCTGCGCGCACTCCGCGCGATCGACGGCATCTCGGCATCGGCGGGACCGAGCACATCACGGGCTCGACCGGCCGCACCGTGCGATTGTCCGATGTCCTCTCGCTCTCGAACGGCGCCCTCGCCGCCGCGGGCTTTCATGTCGACACGAACGAGACCGAACCGACCGCGCTCTCGAACGAAGACTTCGCGCGACTCGGCGTGCCGGTGACCGAACTGCCGACTCTCGCGGCGAGCACGCAGTCACGCATCGCCGCGCGCACCGGAGGGG
>CBIHQZ010000049.1:0-13655 GCA_966212315.1 uncultured Myxococcales bacterium | reverse complement strand
TACCGAAAGCTCATCCGATACGGCGTCGCGGCAAACGAACCGGAGCCCGACTAGACTTCCCGCGACGGGGAAAAACACCCCCGCGCCCGGCCAGACTTGCCCCGCCTCGAGCGTGGATTCCGGCGGCGCTCGCATCGGCCTGCTGATAGTTTTCCCGCGTGGAAAGCACTGGGCTCAGCACCCTCGAACGCTATGCGGTGCTCGATCGCTCGGGCGACACGCTTGTCGACGAACTGCTGCGGATCGCATCGGTGTTGTGCGGTGCCGAACACGCCGTACTCGGCCGCCTCGATGCTGGGGGGTGGATCCGTGAGGTCCACGTGGCCCCGGCGGATGCGTCGAGGCGTTTCGCCCCGCTGGCCACGTACGGCCTCTTCCAGCGCGCCCCGTTTCAGCACGCAGACGCGCGCCTGGTGCCTGCACTCCGAGCCGATCCTGTGGTGAACGGGCGCCCGGGCGTCGCATTCCTCGCCGGCGTCCCGGTCGTCGATTCGTCGAACGAGCTGGTCGGTACGTTGTGCGTGCTCTCGAGCACTCCCTCGACGATCTCCGCGGCGCACCTCGAAGCATTGGCAGGGGTCGCGCGAAGCATCGGCGCGCAATGGCATGCCCGCGATGAACTCGGTCTCATTCGCGAACGACATCGTCGGCATCTCGCTCGTCTTCACGAACTCGAAGGGGTGTTTCGCGCGGCATCGGGTTTCGCGATCGTGCGCACCGAGGTTTCGGGGGTCATCGGCGCGATGAATCCGTGCGCGGAACGAATGCTGGGCGATCGTCGCGAGAACGTGGTGGGACACGAACTGCTCACGAGTTTTCTCGACCCGGCAGAATTGGGCGCGTTCGTGCGCGATGCGACGTCGGGATCGCACGTCCCCGAACCGATCGACGCGCTCGCTGTTCTCGGGACCGCGGACACGGCGCGCGAATGGACGATGTGCGGCCGCGACGGGTCCAAGACGCCCGTGGCGCTCGTCGTCGCGCCGATACGTGACGAAGAAGAGGCCCTGCAGGGCTACGTCGCCATCGCGCAGGACATCTCGGAACGGCGCGCGCTCGATCGTCTCAAGGACGACTTCATCGCTTCGGTGAGCCACGAGTTCCGCACGCCGCTCACGTCGATTCGTGGGTCGATCGGACTGATCCTGGGCGGCGTGGCCGGCGAGTCGTCACCGCAGGTCAACGACTTGCTCGCGATCGCCGATCGCAACTGCGCGCGTCTCACGCGATTGGTCGAAGATCTGCTCGATCTCCGGAAGATCGAGTCCGGGGCCTTGGAGTTTCGGTTCGATCGCTGTGACCTCGCGAAGATCGTTACGGAGACCGTCGATGCGAACCGCGCGATCGCGTCGGAGATTCAGCTCGCGCTCGAACTCGACCCCTTGATCACTCCGATCTGGGTACGCGCCGACACCGATCGCATCGCACAGGCCCTCACGAACCTCTTGTCCAACTCGGTGCGGTTCTCCGCGGCTGGCGACACGGTACGAATCGCCGTGTCACGCCGTCCCGATGCGATTTGCGTGATGGTCAGCGATTCCGGACCGGGCATCCCCGAAGACTTCCGCGGACAGATCTGGGGGACGTTCCGTCAGGGACGGTCGGGAAGCGTTCGCGAGAGTGGAGGCGCCGGTCTCGGTCTGAGCATCGTGCGTTCGATCGTCACGCGACACGGCGGCACCGTCGGCTTCCGCTCCACGGTCGGTCACGGGTCCGAATTCTGGTTCGACCTCCCCGAAGACCGCGAGCGCTGAGAAACGCGGCCGGATCGCGCTGGCCCGAGTGCTGCATTCGCCCACGCCGCAGTGGCGCGAGGCACCCTCCCTCCCCCCAGGCGGTCGCGCGCCACTGCCTTTCTAAACGAGGTGAGTGGAGATGTTGGATCGACGTTGGATCAGCGCCGCGGCGGGCGCGATCGGTTTACTCGCGAGCTTTGATGCAAACGCGCAGGCCCCCAGCGCGCGCAATGCGGGCGAGTTCGAAGCGCATGCCACGCATGCGGCCGACGCCGTCGACGAAACGCGGTTTCGTCTTCAAGCGGGTGCATCGCTCGCGACCGGCAACACGCGCAGTTTCGCCGGCAACTTCGCCGGACGCTTCCTGCTTCGTCGCGGTCTCGCGCAGCTCACGGTCGACGGCGCAGTGAACTACGGACGCGCGGCTGTTGCAGCGACCGACGCGACGACCGGCCTGCGTGCCTTCGGGCCCGATCAGACGACCGCCGAGAACTATCTCCTTCGCGCGCGCCTCGATCTCTGGTTCCTCACGAACAACTCGATCTACATCGGCGCGCTCGCGTTCCGCGATCAGCCGTCCGGCTTCAACTCGCGGTTCTCGGGGCAGATCGGTTACCTCCGCAACTTCGTGAACGTCCCCCTGCGTCGCAGGTTCTGGGGCGAACTCGGTTACGACGCGACGTACGAAAACCTCAACGCAACGATGCCGGTCGCAGGTGCGAACTGCTCGGGCTCGAGCGCGATGCCGGAGTGCTGGCGATTCGTGAACCTCGCACGCGCCTTTCTCGGATTCGAAGAACACGCCACGGAGAATCTCGATCTCACCGTCGGACTCGAAGGCTTGATGAACGTGCTCCACCCCTCCGACTTCCGTGTGAACGGCACCATCGCGCTCGCATCGAAGCTCGGTGACGATTTCAGCCTCGCGCTCAGCCTGACCGCTCGTTACGTGAACGAGCCGATCAACGGCCGCGACTCGCTCGACACCGTCACGCTCATGTCCGTGATCTACCAGCGAGCATTCGAGACCGCACCGCCACCTGCGCCGGTTGCGACAGGAGGTGCGCGATGAAGCCCTCGTCGTTCGTTCGCTTCACTTCGGCCGGTGCACTCGCGGCAGGGATGTTCGTGTGTGCGTCGCAATCGCATGCGCAGTCCCGCTTCGTCGAACGACTCGCGCTGCGCGTCGAAGGCGGTCTCGGCGCGATGCTCTCGCAACAGCAGATTCGCGAAGGCTACGGCTTTGCACTTCAGGGCGGTCTGCGTGCTGGCCTCACCATCTGGGATCCGGTCACGCTTCAAGTCGGCGTTTCGCAGTGGTGGTTCCCCGCGCCGATGGGGGCGGGCGGAGTCTTCGCGGTCGGGGGCGGACTTCGCTTCGAACCCATGATCAGTCGAATCGGTCGGCTCTTCGTCGATGGCGAAGTTGGTGCCGGATGGACCGGCAACAAGACGCGCACGATGATCGACATCGGCTTCGGATTCGAGTTCGCAGCGCTTCCCTGGCTCGGCATCGGTCCCGTCCTTCGTTACGGACGACTGATCACGCAATCGCAGGACCTGCCGGCCGATCCGCAGTTCTTCTCCGCAGGGCTCACCATCGCATTGCGAGCGCCACGTCGCGCGCCGCCGGTTGTCATCGTCGTTCTGCCGCCGCCCGATGCAGATCACGACGGCGTCGCGGATGCGGTCGATGCATGCCCGGCCGATGCGCCCGGCGATCATCCCGACCCCGATCGGGCAGGTTGCCCCGACGGCGATGCGGATCACGACGGCGTGCTCGATCACGCCGACCAGTGCCGCAGCGAATCCGCGGGTGCACATCCGGATCCCGATCGGGCAGGTTGCCCCGCGCCGGATCGCGATCACGACGGTGTGCCCGATGCGAGCGACGCGTGCGCGGATCAGGTCCCCGGCGATCACCCCGATCCCGACCGAGCCGGTTGCGCCGATGGCGATGCCGATGCGGACGGCGTCCTCGATCACGCGGATCAATGCCGCAACGAAGCAGCGGGCCCACATGCGGATCCGGCGCGCGCCGGTTGCCCGTTGCCCGACGGTGATCACGACGGCGTCCCCGACGCGGCCGATCACTGCCCGACTCAGGCCGGTGCGCCGAGCGCCGATCCGAATCGCAACGGATGCCCCGGCCTGGTTCGCATCGAAGGCACGTCGCTGCGCATCACGCAGCAGGTGTTCTTCGCGACGAATGCGGATCGCATCCTCCCGCAGTCGTTCCGCGTGCTCCTGGCAGTTGCCGATGCGTTGCGTGCTGCACCGGAGATTCGGCGCGTGTCGGTCGAAGGCCACACGGATGACGTCGGCGATGCGACTCGCAACACGGCGCTCTCGCAGCGCAGGGCGGAAGCCGTGGTGCAGTGGCTCGTACAGCACGGTGTCGATGCATCGAGACTCGAAGCGCATGGCTACGGCCCGTCGCGACCGCTCGTGCAGGGCACGACGGCGGCGGCGCGAGCGAGCAATCGTCGCGTCGAGTTCCACATCGGTGGTTCATCGGCGAGTCCCTGACCGAGCGGTGGCTCGGGTGCGGACCCGAGCCACCTGCCTGCCTCTGCATCGTTCGTTCGAAGTCCGGTAGTCGGCGCTGCCAACGCGTCCCGACACGAGGAGATCCATGGTCACGTTCAAACGCTACGCGGGCTCTCTCCAGGCAGAGATTCGCGACTTCGCCGATCTGCTCGGCGCCATCGAGATTCCGAAGACGCAGTGGGTCGCGACCGCGTGCCCGATCCAGGGGTTGAACTGCGACGCGCGCTTTCTGCACTTCGTCGACACCGACGACAACGGCCGCATTCGCGTCGAGGAATTCGTCAACGCGGCGAAGTGGACCGACGAGATGCTCGAAGATCACCAAGGCGTCGACAAGGCGTCCGACGTGCTCACGCTCGCGCACCTCGCGAAGGAAGCGAAACACATCCGCGAAGCTGCGGATCTCGTGCTCGAAGCGATGGGCGACGAATCGCGCAAGGAGATCGCGCTCGAGAAGGTGCGCGCGAGCGATGCGCCGTTGCGCGCGGCGTTCTTCAACGGCGATGGAATCATCGCGGCCGAGAGCGTGAAGGAAGCGCGTCTCAACGAGGTCTTGAAGCTCGCGATCGCGATGGTGCCCGAGACGAAGAACCGCTCGGACAAACCCGGTGTGACGAAGGAACAGCTCGACGAGCTGAAGAAGCGGATCGCCAAGGTACGAGAGCATGTCGCCAAGAAGGGCGCGGCGTTCGTATGGGGCGACGCGACCGAGGCGCGCGTCGATGCGATCAAGGCCGTTCGCGCGCGACTCGACGAGTACTTCCTGCAGTGTCGACTGGCCGCGACGATCACGAGTGGCGCGGAACATCTGCGCGTGGCGGACGACGTGGTCGCAGCGAGTGTCGGTGACAGCGCAGCGCTCGCGAAGGCCCTCGCGGCGGCTCCCCTCGCCGCCCCGCGCGAGGACGGCACGCTCGAATGGGCCAGGGTCTACCGCGGTCCGCTGTACGAAGCGCTCGAGACCCTGCGCACCGCAGTGTGCGAGCCAGTGTTCGGCGCGCGCCCGCAGTTGAGCGAAGCGCAGTGGAAACAGCTGACGGCCAGCGCCGATGCAGTGACGGCATGGCTCGACGGCATCGCGGCCGACAAGGTCGTGTTCGAGAAGCTCACCGATCTCGAGAAGGTCACGGAGTCCGAGTTCGCGTCGATCGTCGCGCTCGCGAACGCGGACCTCGCGCGCAAGGACAAGCTGCTCGCCATCGAACAGCTCGAGAAACTCATTCTGTTCCAGCGCTGGCTGCTGCGCTTCGCGAACAACTTCATCTCGATGCCGGATCTCTACGACCCGGGCTACACCGCGCTCTTCGAGCAGGGACGGATGATCCTGTCGGGGCGGCTGTTCACGTTCTCGGTGCGCGTCGCGGATCGCGCGGCGCACTCGGCGCTCGCAGCGCGCGGCACGATGTACATCGCGTACGTGAAGGTCACCGCGAAGGACGGCGGCGAGACCTTCGACGTGGCAGTGCCGGTCACCGCGGGGACCGCGGCCGGTGTCGAAGTCGGCAAGCGCGGTGTGTTCATCGATCATGCAGGCAAGGAGTGGGACGCCGCGGTGGTGCAGATCGTCACCAATCCCGTGTCGCTCTTCGAAGCCATCGTCGCGCCGTACAAGCGCATCGGCGCGTTCGTCTCGAGCAAGGTCGAAGCGTGGGCCGGTGAAGGCGACCGCGAACTCGAACAGCAGATGAACAGGGGCTACGAGGGGGCGCAGGAGACACGTCGGAGTGCGACGACCGCTGCGACCGACGCGGCAGCCGGCGACGGCCCACAAGCGCGCGCCGCTGGCGCAGCAGCGCCGTCGGCACCAGCCGGAAACACGGCAGGCGCCGGCATGGGCGGGAACGTTGCGATCGCACTGAGCATCGCGATCTCCGCGGTCTCGGCAGTGATCGGAACGGTGGTCGGGATCTTCGCGGGCAAGTCGATCTTCCAGATCATCGGCATGCTCTTCGGACTGTTCATGGCGGTATCGTTTCCCGCCGGCGTGTTCGCGTGGCTCAAGCTGCGCAAGCGCGACATGGCGATCGTGCTCGAAGCATGCGGATGGGCGCTGAACGATCGCATGCGACTCGGGAAGTATCTCGGCTCGCTCTTCACGCGACGTCCGGCGCGGCCGCAGGGTTCGCGCATCGAGACCTTGGACTCGGTGCAAGAGACGATCGAACGGCGGCGCGCGGAAGGTCTCGACGAGATCGAGCGCACCGGACTGCGACCGGTTCACTGGCTGGTCATCGTCGCCGCGCTGCTCATGGCCGCTGCGTGGCAGTGGCGTCACGCGCTGTGCGTGTACGGCGCCGGGAAGCACTGGATGCGGGCGACGACGTGCGAGACCGACTTCTTCCGCATTCCGCCGCGCCCGGCCGCGACGCCAGCCGGAACGGTGCCGGCCTCCGCGGCGGGGACTCCCAGCGCGGCCCACTGAGCCAAGAACCAGCAGGCAAGCGGGGGCGATGCCGAGGCTTCCGCGCCCTCCAAAACGCCCGATCGCTTAGCCGATACGGCATGGGAGTTGCGATTCGTGGCTGACACCGATGACCATGCAGGCAGGTAGAGATGCGGTTCTGATCACCAGCGATCGCGGGCGCGTGTTCACAACGCGCGTGAGCGCGACGGGCGTGTTCTTCTACTTCGAAGGCCACGTCGACCTGGACATGTTTTCGACCACGATGGTCCACGCCGACGCCGCCCTCTCCACCGGACAGGCGATGTTGTTCGGCGACGGTCAGAACTGGCAGACGTACGCAGTGGGCTACCGAGACGCGTGGACTCGATGGTTCCTCACGAACCGAAAGCGCGTCGCACACACGCATCTGTTCGTGCGCTCGCCGCTCCTGAAGATGGGTGTCCCGGTCGTGAACCTGTTCACGGGCGATAGCATCACGACCGTCGGCAGCGCGGCCAGACTCTACGACACGCTGCGGTCACACGTTCCCGACGTCGCCGCCGCGAGCCGAGCGTGGCCCGCGGACATCGCGGCGTTCGTTCGAGGTTGATACCGACGGCCGGCACCTGGATTCAGCGGGTTCGTCGCGGTTCTCGCCGGTCGTGCGTGGCGCGTCGTGACATCGCCGACCGTGCGCGGCGCTATCGTGCCGTGGCGGCGAGCGGGTTCGATGCCGGCTCGCCGATCTTCGTGAGCGTGTTGCGGTCGATGTGATGGAACGGGTCGGCGACGCCCGGGATGATCATCACGGTGTCCTGCTCGTACGACCATCTGCCGTCGGGATGAATCGTCACATCGATCGTGCATCGAACCGTCTTGAAGGCGTGTTCGAGGAACGGGTTCGAGATGATCCCGTTCGTGTCCGAGCCGCGGACCGCCTCGACGCGGAAAGTCTTCGCGTCGGCTGCGGCACGCCCGACAGCCATCGCGACCTGAGCCCGCGGAATCGAGAGCGTGTGAAAAATGGTCGAGGTCTCGGGCTCCCACAACCAGTACCCCACCTGATCGTGGAACGTCTCCACCGAGTTCGGTTTGACGATGTGCGTGTGGTAGCGGAGCCCGTACAGCAGCTGGGGCCCGTTCGTCTGCGGATCGATCGGCTGCAGTTCGTATCGCTCGATGAACGCCTGGCGCTCGGGGCCCGATGCCGCCGGGTGCAGATCATCGCCCGCAATACCCTTCCAGATGCCTGCTAGTCCCCGCAGCGGTCCGAGGTTCTTCAGCGTGTCGATGTCGGCATCGGGCTCACTGTAAATATCGGTGGGAAAATCCGTCATTCGGCACTCCAAGATGTTGAACGCAACCGACGTTGGTGTCGCGCCGACGTGGCTTCAGATGTCTTGCGCGAAGAGCACGCGAGTTGCTCGACGACGAACCGTTACGCGGAGACACGCCGCTCCGACGCGCTCCGATATATGCCGATCACGTCGACGACTCCAAGGCTCCGCTGAACATTGCTGTGACCGGCGCGTCGGGGAGGTTGTTCTGCGTCGGCGAGCGCACGTTCGCGGTCGCCGGTGACGTGGAATTGGCGATCTCGCGGATCGACGACGGCGCCACGCTGTTCATGCGGCCGGTGACGGTCGATGGTCGTCAGGTGACGGTCGCAGCGATGCGCAACGGGCTGTTTGCGGGTGAGCCTGCGGCCGTCGCGCAATTGAGTTTTCGAGACGAGGGTTCGACGCGAGTGCGATCGGGCTCGTCGTTCGGGCCTGGCTATCTCCGACCGTCGCTCGTGGAGGATTTCTTCGCAGGGCGCGATGTCTCGCCGCCGCAGCGTGCGGGGAGCGCGCGGTGAGACGTCGAGCGACAGTTGCTACGCGGCCAGATCCGGCGGCGGGACGGGGCCGACGCCCACGAACTCGTACGGACCGCACGCCCAGTGGTACGCACGCGCCCCGTTCGGTGAACAAACGCAGATGGCGCGTTCTGACGGGGACGACTGGTCCGGATAGAGACACGACATCCCTTCCAGTCCGACCACGCACGTCTGCCCATCCGTTGGTGCAGCGGCGGGACATGACGTGAGGCGCGCTCCATTCGAATGCGCATCCGCGTTTCGTTCGGCATCGCGACTTTGATGAGTCCCCGCGTCGCGAGTAGCGCGTGTGCCGCCGTCGCGTCCGGTCGCGTGGGCGATCGAACAAGCCCCGGATACGAGAGCAGGAAGGAACGCGATCGCACGAACGAACGCAATGAAGCGAGGCGGCGTGCGTACGTCGGCATGCGCCGAAGCGGTTCCGTTGCGTGGGCCTCGGGGCGAGTCCGCGGCCTTTGCCGAACATTCGAACTCGTGAATCCTCGCCGAATCGGGTTCGTCAGCCATCTCGGCCTCACGGCAACGGGCGTTTGAAGTAGTACCAATACTCGTGGATAGCGGTCGGAGACGACATCGCAGTCACGAGTTCCCATCCGTCGGCCCCGAGGTTCGCGAACGCAGTCGGCCACTCCTCGGTGGGAAACCGTTGCTGCCGCGCGCCCTGAGGCGTGAAGACATTCACGAGCACGCTCTGCGGCTGCCACCACACTTCGCAATACTCCCAACGCATGGCTCGACTGTTTCCTTTCTATCTCGTGCGGCTCATCGCGCGCGAAGCCGGCTCCCCGTGGCGGGATCGATGAAGATCATCGCTTCTGGCGCGCGAACGATCCCCCGCCCTCGCACGGGCGCTCAGCGCCGGTAGACCGCCGTCCCCACGAATCCGACCTCGCGAACGATCGCGAGCGCGTGCTTCGGCGAGCCGAAGGTGAAGAACAGAACGCGTTCCGGCACGTCGGGCCTCACGTGCTTGATTCGCAGGCCCCACGAAAGAAACGGCAGATACGTGAACGACTCGATCGCGACGACGTCTCCCGGCGCGAATACGAGAGGCGTGCGCGATCCGGCGTGGAGTTGAAGCTGCTCTCGGCCGATTCGTAGCGTGGCCAGTCCGCGCGACGCTCGCCACCAACCGATCGTTGCACCGCCAGTTATCTCGCGGAGCGGGACTGTTCCATTCTCGGTCACGCGGGTAGCTGGTCTTCCTTCGCTCCGTGCGAATGCATCGCATCGCACGGCAGCGCGCACCGTGTCACGAGCGCGGAGCGCGACGCCAAATCATCGGGGGCCACTCGCTTGTCACTCCGGGCCACCAGGGAGATGTCCGAGCGCCATCGCGTATCGTGCCGCACGATGTCGATTCGGGTGACCGCCGCGTGCCTGTGTTCCCTCTTCCTGCTGACCGCAGCATCGAACGCATTCGCGCAGCGCGGTGTCGTGCGGGTGACGCCGGGCGAAGCGATCGCCGGCATCCGTCTCGGAATGACCCTCCGGCAAGTGCGCGCGAGCGGGCACTCGCTCCGGCCCGAAGGCGAGGACCGCGCCGCCGGGGTCACCGGCTATTACAGCGGCCGCATGCTCATCCTCTTCGACGCGCGCGGCGCCGTGCAACTCGTGAGCGTGAGACTCCGCGAATCGTCAGGCATCCGCTTCGGCGGGATCTTCATTCCGCCCACCGCGTCGCTCGGCGACGTTGCGAGAGCGTTGCCGCAGTGCAGTCCCTCGCCAGGCTCGGCGGGCAACGTTCTTACATGTCCGAGCCCCGCCGGCGTCATGCACTTCTACGATTCGTTCGGCCAGCCGGGCTCGGTGTCCCTGCATCTCGGATGAAGTCGCGGCGGCCTATGCCTCCTAGAACGTCTGATCCGCGAACCGGAAGAGCAGCCACGTGGGCGACGGGCTCGTCGGATCGATCACGATCGCACCGTCGTTGTTGCTGCCGTTGTAGTGAACGAGGTGCGCGCTCTCGGGTCGTCCCGCGCCACTCGTCGCGTACACCGAGACCGGCTGACCGATACGCGCCAGTTCGACGATCCGGGCCGCGATTTCCTCTCGCGTCTTCGGTGTGAAGTCCGTGCTGTGCTGCGCGAGGGTGGTCGCGTAACCGAGAGGAGCGTCGGTGTGCCATCCCTCGGCGAAAGCGGGGCTGGGGAGCGACGCATGGATCTCGCGCACCGCGACGCGGGGGTCGCTCCCCGCGAGCGTGGACTCCGACGACGTGACGAGCCGATAGACGTCGCCGTTCATGCGGACCTCGAGGACCACGTGCGTGCCGTTCGGCATCGGGCACTGCTGATCGTCCGGCGTAACGATCGCGACGAGCGTCCCGTCGATGCGACCGAAGCCTTCGGTGAGCGCGGTGCCGAACGTACCGACACAATCCGCCGCCCAGTAGTGCCCGGCATCGAAAGTGTCGGCGCTCGTATCGGGCGCGCCACCGTCGTCGAGCACCGCATCGATCGAAGTATCGGCCGCGATCACGTCGGAGATCGTCGACGACGGTGAGCAGGCGGCGAGGAGCGTTGCGACCGTGACCATCAGCACGGTTCCGATTCGGTGACTCATCGCCGCGCTCTCTATCGCGTCGCGGGAGCAGACGTCCACGCGTGAACAGACGTACCGCATTTCGCGAACGTGAAAGTCCGTGCCGTGGCCCGCACCGACAGCCGTCGATCGGGGCGACCTGGTTGATGCGGCGCGATCGAATGGCATCGATGTGCCGGGCCGATGCCGCTTGCGCCGCGCGTCGATCGCCGCTTCCATTCACGGCGCAATGCGGTCACGTACGGGAACATTGATCGCGTCGCTGCTCGTCTCGGCCTGCGGTGCGAACACCGTCGAGCCATGTGGCACGGTTGCTCCGGCGGGACTCCGCGTGGTCGACATCGCCGCCGCCTCGTCGCACACGTGTGCGCGTTTCGACGACGGCTCGATTGCATGCTGGGGTCTGAACGGGCTCGGCGAGACCGGCGGACCGACGAGTCGCATCTGCCCGCGGCCGATGTTCGTTTCGCTTCCTCGCGGACACGCGGTCGCACTCGCCGTCGGTCATCAGAGCACCAGCGCGCTGCTCGACGACGGGACGATTGTCTCGTGGGGGGCGCTCGCAACCGTGACGCGGGAGATCGCTCACGCGGACTACGTGCCCTTTCCGCGTACGGAGATCCGCATCGAACGCACGCAACGGATCGCCAATGGCGGCGCCTTCGGTTGCGCGGTCGACGACTCTGGCGTCGTGTGGTGCTGGGGTCGCGATGAGCAGGGGATGCTCGGCCGCGGTTCGTTCGTGGACGGCGATGCCACGCCCGTTCCGGTCGATGGTGCGGTCACTTTCGCGACGATCTCCGCGGGCGAGTCGAGCGCATGCGGCGTCGAACGAGGCGGCGCGGTGAGTTGCTGGGGGACTGCGGGCGTGACGGAGTCGCGTGCGGCGCCGTTGCGAATCGCGGGCATCACGAACGCGGTCGAAGTCGTGATAGCCGGTTACGAACGATGCGCACTCTCGGCCGATCGCACGGTGACCTGCTGGGGTGAATCCCGCGCTCCGGCTCGCATCGACGGCCTCGCCGATGTCGCGCAGCTCGCCGGAGGCGGGGCGGTATGCGCACTCTCGGTTGACGGTGTCGTGCGCTGCTGGCTTCCGCCGAACTCTGCGCCCGCGGCGATGTCGATCGTGACCGAACGCGCACCACACCTGATCACCGGGTTGCCTCGCGTGACGCGCATTGCGGTCGGCAAGTCGCACGCGTGCGGAGTCGGCGACGACGGCTCGGTCTGGTGCTGGGGTGGGAATCACTACGGACAGCTCGGGACGGCGGACCTCGTTGCCACGAGAACACCGCAACGCGTGGTCGACTTGTGACTCGCGACGAAGTCCTCGGGTTCATCATCGACGCGTCAATCGTCCACCCTGCCTCGCTCGGCGCGATGGACTACGCCGGGCAGTACCTTGTGATGAGCGCAAAGCGACGATGCCGCGATAGACAAAGCCCACGAGCACGCCAACGCGCTGCCGAGCCCCCACCCCGCCGGCTCAGCGCGGCCTCGTGATTCGCGCTCCGCTTCTCTTGCCGGCGACCCGTGCGTGACCAGGTGGTCGGTCGGGATCGCGCAGTGCTCGGGATCGCCCTTGCCGTGCAGGGGGAGTGTCGCGTCGAGTTGGAGTGTCGACTGATTCATGCGATTGATTCCGTTGTTTGAGTGTCCGAATACCGTGCCCGTGACCGCTGCCTTTTCCGCGCACTCGCGGCCCTCGCGGACGAGTGCGTCCTTCGATACCATCGCTCGCGCGTGGGAAACGTTCTTCCTGATGAGCAAGCCGTTCGAGGCACGAGAACGGCGGTGAAGGACCGCACCAGTTCCCCTAACCGTTCGTCCTGAGCTAGCCGTTCGAGGCACGAGAACGGCGGTGTCGAAGGACCGCATTGAAGCAGCGCGCGGTTGCTCCCTTGCGTCCTTCGACTACGCGGCTCGCAGACTCGCCGCTTCGCTCAGGATGAGCGGACATTCATGATTCACGGAGCGCGGCCGAATCCTGGCCCGACTCCCCTCGCCCCACTCCGCGTCGCCCTGCGTCGTGCCGCGCCTCGCCCCTCACCCCCTCCCGTACGGATCGCTGCGCGGCAGTCCCGACGGCGCCGGCGCAGCCGGCATCACGGGCATCGACGCGATCTCCACCTTCACCGGTGCCACATCGTTCCGCTTCACCGGCGCCGCATCCGTCGCGGGCTGCGTGTTCTTGTCATCCGCCTTGTCGTCGCTCTTGTCGGCCGGCTTGCGCGGCGAGCGAGCGCGGAGCGACGGCGCGATGGTGTCGGCGTCGTCCTCGTACCAGCGGATGAACGAGAGCGCGCGGCGCACTTCGCTGTAGGCGCGATCGAGCAGCGTGAACGATCGCGCTCGCAGATCCGCCGCCGCGGCCTTCCCGTCGATCTGCTCGCGCAGCGCCAGCAGGACCTGCAACCGGTTCGCGGCCGCCTCCACGCGATCGAGCTGCGCCAGCGTGACGGGCACCTTGCCTTCCAGGTTCGGGAACTCGCCCCGGAACACGCTCGTGAGGAGCAGTGCATCCGCGGCCGCTTCCTTGTAGCCGTGCCCGCCCTCCACG
>CBIHQZ010000048.1:0-13756 GCA_966212315.1 uncultured Myxococcales bacterium | reverse complement strand
GGCGGGCGGCAGCCCGGGAGGGGTCTACGCGTTCACCCACACCACCCGAAAACTCACTGCGACCTCGTCGGCGACCCTGAACGCGCCGAGCGGCCCCTTCACTTCGGCGATCCCGAGCTTCTTCAACGACAGACTCATCGCGCCCCGCAACACGATCGCGCCGTTCTCGTCGGCACGGGTCCATCGCGCGGGCAGACGCTGCGTCGCGCTCGGTCCCTGAACCGCGATCTCGTCGACGGTCGCCTCGATGCGCACGACCGGGATCGGCAGAATCACTTCGCGAATGCGCCGCTCGATGTCCCCGCGATCGCCCGCGGACAACACCCCCGCGTCGACGCGCCCGCGCTTCACCGCGCCGACGACCACCAACGCACGCACCGGGCACTCGATCCAGCCGTGCGCCGATGCCGCATCGAACGATGCCTCGCCACGCGGTTCTCGCACCGCGATTTCCAGATCGTGGGCGACGGCCGAGAACAAGCCGGTCGTACCGGTGCGCAGCGTGATCTCCGAGCGCGACGGATCGAGCACGTGATCCATCGATCAGCCCTCGTGCGTTCCTTCGCCGCCGCGATCGCGCGCGGGAGGCGCCTTGATGCCGTGCTCTTCCATCTTCGTGTAGAGCTGCGGCCGCGCGATGCCGAGCAGACGGGCAGCCTCGGCGCGATTGCCGTGGGCTCGCTCGAGCGCGCGTTCGATCAACCGCTTCTCCAACGCCGCGAGCGCATCGCGCAGCGGGAGTGCGTCGTAGTCACCCGCCGGTGCGGCCGCGGTGGTCCCGACCGCCGCGTGCGGCGTGCGCAGCGCTTCGGGGAGTTCGTGCACGTCGATCACTTCGCTCGACGACATCGCCGCAGCACGATGGATCACGTGGGTCAGCTCGCGCACATTTCCAGGCCAGTCATGGGCGATCAAGCGCTCCATCGCCGCTTCGGACACGGCACGAGCGCGAGTCGACGCAAGCGCGTGGGTCACGAGCAACGGAATGTCCGATCGTCGCGCGCGCAGCGGCGGCAGTTCGATCTCGATCACCGCGAGGCGGTAGTACAAGTCGTCACGCAGCGTGGCGCCGGGCGCCCCCGGACGCACCTGCTTGTTGGTGGCCGCCACGACGCGCGCTTTCAACGTGAGCGTTTCGTTACCGCCCACCCGCTCGTAGCGACCGTCTTGCAGCACGCGCAAGAGACGCGTTTGCAACATCGGCTCGAGATCGCCGATCTCGTCGAGAAAGAGCGTGCCGTCTTCCGCCGCTTCGATGCGCCCGACACGACGCGAGTGCGCGCCGGTGAACGCGCCTTTCTCGTGACCGAACAACTCGCTCTCGATGAGCGTGGCGGGTAGCGCCGACAAGTTCACCGCGATGAAGGGCGACTTGCTCCGCGCCGAGTGCTGATGGATCGCGCGCGCGACGAGTTCCTTGCCGGTTCCGGTTTCGCCCGTGATCAACACCGGTGCATCGGCGGCCGACGCGCGACCGATCGTCTTCCACACCGCGAGCATCGCGGCGGACGCGCCGACCAGCGTTCCCGCCGGCGCCACCGGCTCGGGCTCGGTCTCGTCGGCCGCGACCGCATTGGCGAGCGATTGCTGGCGGAGCGCGCGATCGATGGTGGCCAGCAGTACCGTGAGATCGAACGGCTTGGTGACGTAGTCGAACGCTCCGTCCTTCATCGCGCCGATCGTGCGGCCGCTGTCGCCATACGCCGTCGCCATGATCACCGGAACGTCACGCTGCGGTGATCGGCGGATCTCGGCGAGGAACTCGAGGCCGTCGCCGTCTTTGAGTCGCACATCGAGCAGCACGCAATCGATGCCGCCTGCGCCCAGTGCCTTGCGCGCCTCGGCGATGCCGGTTGCCGCGATGGCGCGATGTCCTGCGGATTCGACTGCGCGCACGAGTCCTTCGCGCACGCCGCGTTCGTCGTCGACGATGAGAATGGTGGTCATGGATCGGTTCCGTCGTTCGTCGGTGGTGCGACCTTCGGGACGGTCAGCACGAAATGGGTTTCGTCGTTGTCGCGGCGGTAGACGAGGCTGCCACCGTGCGCGGTCGCGATCGAGCGAGACAGTGCGAGCCCGAGCCCGGTGCCCTCCGCGCGGGTGGTGAAAAACGGTTCGAACAATTGCGAGACGTTCGCAGCCGGGACGCCGGGGCCGTGATCGATGACATCGATGCACGCCATGTCGTCGCGTTCGCTCACCACGACGCGCACGACCGAGCCGGGCGACGAGAACTCGATCGCGTTGCGCATGAGATTGTCGATCGCGCGACCGAGCGCATCGGGATCGATCGCAGCGTGTGCGCTCCCGTCGATCTCGAGGCGAACCTCGTGCTCGTTCGCCCACGGCGCGAGCAGGGTGATTCGCTTCTTCGCGAAGACATCCAACTCGGTCGGCACGCGTGCGGCCAGTCGGCGCCCCGCGACCGCGAGCAGATCGGTCACGAGTCGATCGAGTCGCTGGATCTCACCCGACACTTCGACGAGGTCTTGCGCGACGCTGGCGGGAACACCGGGCACCCGCTCGGCGAGATCGACCCGCAGCTTCATCGACGCGAGTGGATTGCGCACTTCGTGAGCGACGCCCGCAGCGACGCGACCGAGCGACGCGAGGCGTTCGCGCTCGGCGAGTTCACGCGTCAATCGCTCCCGCTCGGACTGCGCGTTGCCGAGCGCGCGCGCGAGTCGGGTGATGCCGTCGGCGACGTCGCCGAGTTCGCGAATGTCGGGCCGATCGATGCGCGCATCGAGATCGCGCGTGAGTGACTCGAGACTCGCTTGCAGCGTGGTGGCGCCGCGTCGAAACGCGAACATGGTCTGCAACGTCGCGACGACGAGTGCGAGGGTCGCCACCGACAGCACGATCAATCCGAATCGCCACGGCTGCAGCGGCGACTGTCCGGCCACCCGCAACGCGGCCCATGCATAACGCCCCATCGCCGTTCGCCCGACGGCAACCACGAGCGTTCCATCCCGCACCGGCACGCTGCGCGACACGACGCCATCCCGCGCGTCGGCTTGCGTTCGCAGCGCCTCGATCGTGTCGTGGATGACCTGCGCGCCGGGCCGATCGAAACGCGCACCGAAGCGGGCTTCACGGGTCGGATCGAAGATGCCGCTGCGCACCGGCGGGTCGTCGCCCATCGCCCGCGCGCGCGGAGGACGGAAGTACGGCATCGCGTCGTCGTTCACCCGCAAACGCTCGGCTTCGTTCTCCACCGTCTCGGTCGCGCGCTCGAGACGCTGCTGCTCGCCGGTGTTCGCGAGGCGAACGATCGTGAGGAGCGCGGCGAGAAACGCCAGCGTGCCGAGCACGGTGAGGGCGATGAGACGTTGGCGCAGGGAGAGACGCATCGGGGTGGACCTTGGTGCGAAGCGATCGTGGGGCGGACTGTACGACGGTCGACTGCCGGGCCGGCTGCTCGGATGACGCCGATCGCACGATCACCGAGCAGGCGATATGCCATCGTGGTTCGAGGGCGTCTCGCCCGCTTTTCCGCCTCCAGACGCGCTCGATGCGTCCGCCTTCGCGACACGTGTCGCGTCGCACGACGCTGCGGGCGCACCACGATCTCGTCGACAACTTCGCGGAAAGGAGTTGCCCCGGGTATCGTCGACTCGACGGGAGGCTCTCCGTGTTCGTTTCGCCCCGACGTGTCGCTCGCGCAGCATTCCGCCTGATCGTGCCGAGCGCGCTCGCCCTCTGCGCATTCCCATGCGCGGCACTCGCGCAGTCGCGAATCGTCGATCGCCTCGCGCTGCACGGTGAGGGCGCGTTTGCGGTCGTCCTCTCGAACTTCCAACGCAACGAACTGGGGTACGACCTCGGTTTCCAGGGCTCGGCGCGTCTTGCATTCAACGTGATCGACCCGCTCGCGATCCAGGCGACATACAGCACCTGGCTGCTCCCCTCGCCTCTCGGACTAGGTCAACAGACCCTCGTCGGCGGCGGGCTCCGCTTCGAACCGCGAGTGAGCCGCATCGGTCGCATGTTCATCGACGGCAACGTCGGCGCCGGCTTCACGGGACCGTACACGCGCGTGATGTTCGACGCGGGACTCGGCTTCGAGTTCGACGTGACGAACTGGTTCGCGTTCGGCCCGGTGGTTCGCTACGCGCATCTGTTCACCACCGACCAGGACGTGCGCTCCGACTCCAAAGTGTTCTCCGTTGGTCTCGCGATCACGCTGCGCGTGCCACGCGCGGAAACGCAGCCGACTGCGCGTCCCGTCGTAACGCCCCCTCCGCCTTCGCATGCGCCACAGGGCGAGCCGGTGCGCAGCGACCGCGACGGAGACGGCATTTCCGATCGCGACGACACGTGCCCCGACGAAGTTCCCGGCGATCACCCCGATCCCCTCCGTCCCGGCTGCCGGCTCGACGACAGTGACAACGACGGCGTGTTCGACAACGTCGATCAATGCGTGACCACCGCGGCCGGCCCGCACCCCGATCCACAGCGCGCCGGATGCCCGGACGCCGACGAAGACGGTGACGGCGTCACCAATCACCTCGACGAGTGCCAGCTCATTCCGCAGGGAATTCATCCCGACGCCGAGCATCCGGGCTGCCCCGCGGCCGACCGCGACGGCGACTCGGTTCCCGACGCGACCGACCACTGCCCCGATCGCGCGGGCGCGCCGAATCCCGATCCGCTTCGCAACGGATGCCCTGGACTCGTCGTGATTCGCGATGGCGCGATCCACATTGCGCAGCCCGTGTTCTTCGCCAGCGGTCGCGAGCGAATCCTTCCGCGCAGCAATCGTGTGCTCACCGCGGTCGCCGACGTCTTGCGAGCGATGCCGGAGATTCGACGCATGTCGGTCGAAGGGCACACCGACGATCGCGGCGACGACGACGTGAACATGCGCCTCTCGCAGCGCCGTGCCGACAGCGTGATGGCATGGTTCGTCGCACACGGCATCGACGCGACGCGCTTGGAAGCGCACGGGCTCGGAGAGACACATCCGATCGCGGACAACCGCCACGCCTCGGGACGTGCGGAGAATCGCCGCGTCGAGTTCCGCATCACCGATCCCGCCAGTGATTCGCCCGCGGAGGGTGCTCGATGAGCCGCTCGTTCTGGCAAGTTGCAGTGTGTCTATGGATGCTCGCGGGCTGCAGCACGCGCGCGACGATCTCGCCGGCTGACGGCGACGATGCCCGCGTCGACGCACTCGTCGATGCGCGAGGCGATTCACACGACACGGGGAGCGACGCGCGCGACGCGTCCGACGCACTCGATGCCGTCGATGGTTTCGATGCCCCGATCGTCACGGATGTCGCCGACGTCGCCGACGTCGCCGATGCAGTCGACGCAATCGACGCTGTGGACGCAGTTGTGGATGCAGTCGATGCAGTCGATGCAGTCGATGCAGTCGATGCGTTCGATGCCGTCGCAGACACGGTCGACGCGGTCGACGCGGTCGATGCGCCCGACGATGCCGCGCTCGACGCGTTCGATTCGGGCGGCTGCGGAACCGGCGGCCTCACCGCCTGCGGAAGCTTGTGCGTCGATACGAACAGCGATCCCTCGAACTGCGGCGCGTGTGCGAATTCGTGTGCCGCTGGTCGCATTTGCGGCGGTGGCGCGTGCGTCTGCGCGCCTGGCACCGTCGATTGCGCGGGCGTGTGCGTCGACACCGCATCGGACCCGATGCATTGCGGTTCGTGCGCGACGACATGCGCGCTTCTCCAGACGTGCAGCAGCGGCACGTGCACGGGCGGTTGTTCGACCGGCCTCACCGACTGCGGCGGCGCGTGCGTCGATCTCGCCAGCTCGTCCGCGAATTGCGGTGCATGCAATCGCGGGTGTCCGGCGACGACGTCCTGTACGGGCGGGGTATGCGTGTGCGCGACCGGGTTCACCTCGTGTAGCGGCGCGTGCGTCGACACTGCGAGCGATCCTGCGAACTGCGGGTCCTGCGGAAACATCTGCCCGGCAGGGCAAGTATGTTCGGGCGCGACGTGCGCCCCCGTGTGCGCGCCGGGGCTTCGCGTGTGCGGCGCCGCGTGCGTCGACATCGATACCGATTCGGCGAACTGCGGCGCGTGCGGCGTTCGATGCAATGGCGGAACATCGTGCGTCGCCGCGGTCTGCAGCTGCCCGGCCGGACAGAGTCTCTGCGCCGGCGTGTGCGTGACGCCCGATGCGGATCCGAACAATTGCGGCGCGTGTGGCACCCGATGCGCGACCGGGCAGTCGTGTTCGCTCGGCACGTGCATGACGACGTGCGCACCAGGCCTGACGCTTTGCGGAGCTTCTTGCGTCGATCTCGCGGCCGACGGGAACAACTGCGGCGCATGCGGCATTCGTTGCGGGGGCGGCACATCGTGCGTCGCGGGTGCGTGCGTCTGCCCCCCGGGAGAGACGCGTTGCAGTGGCGTGTGCACGCTGACCGCGAGCGACCCGTCGAACTGCGGCGCGTGCGGGGTCGTATGCGCGGCCGGGCAGTCCTGCGGATCGGGTTCGTGCATCGCGAGTTGCCCGCCCGGAACGACCGCGTGCGGAGCGCGTTGCGTGGTGACGGCGTTCGATCGCAACAATTGCGGCGGATGCGGCATTCGCTGCGGCGGCGGCTCGTTCTGCTTCAACAGCGCGTGCACCTGCGGGCCGGGCCGGACGATGTGCAACGGGCAGTGCGTTCGACTCGGCAGTGACCGCAACAACTGCGGCGCGTGCGGCGTGACGTGCGCGCCCGGTCGGCCCTGCATCGCCGGATCCTGTCGCTGACGGCTTTCGCCGGGATAGTCCGGCGTGCGCTCACGAATACGAGCCGTGGTGACGCGCGGGTGCACGCCGTCGCGATACGCGCCGACGCTTCGACGCATCTCGCGGCCCGGGGACGAGAGGCGCGAAGCGCGGGTGGCTCCCGGCCCGAGGGGTGCGAACGCGGCGATGCCCCTTCCCTCGTACCGCGCGGGGGGCTAAAGGAACCGCGCTCCCATGACCAATTCAGCCGCTTCCAAGCCGACTTCGCTCACCCTCGGCGTTCCGGGATTCACCTGGCGTGATCTTCACGACCCGACCCGTCTCGCGGAACTCACCGATCGATTCCATGCGTTCGCCGCCCACCGCGCGAGCCCGGATGCGTGGAAGCTGTTCGAGCACTATCGCCACACGCTCGGCGAAGGCATGTCGCCCGAGCAGATTTCCGAAGCGCTGGTATCGATCGCGCCGCATCTCGGAGCCTTCCTCTCGCTGCTCTTCGGCATCGAAGAAGACCGCGCCAAGATGATCGAGCTGGCCGAGCGCGAGGCGGTGATCTTCCGCTTCAAGCGCGAGTTCGTGAAGAAGCGCACTGCCAAGCGCAAGCGCGCGGAGATCGACGCGCTCGATACGCAGACCCGCGAAGCACTCGACGTCGCCGCGCGTGATGTCCTCGCGGTCGCGAGCGGCGTGAGCGGCGATGTGTGGAACGACGAACGCGAAGTCGCGCAGACCGTAGTGACGCTGCTCGAACGCGAAGATCTCTTCCGCAAGGCGACGGCCGCCGGCGGCGTGCAGACCACCGACGCAGATCGACAAGACGCCGCGATCTTCGCGCGCAAGCTCATCGTGCGTGAGCGACTCGCGCCGATGCTCGAATCAGCGGGCATCACGGTCACCGATTCGACGACCGCGCTCGCCGATGCCGACGCGGCGAAGCTGTTCGGTGTGGCGCTCGACATCGTCGACCGCTGGTGCGCGCTGCGCATGTACGACAAGGGCTACGACCACCACTGGGTCTCGGTTCGCTTGCCGCACTCACTGGACTTCCAGCACCTGGTGCACCTGAAGCGCCCGAACGAGAAGCTCCCCGAACTGTTCATCGGCCCCGACGACAAGCTGCGCGCGCGTGATGCCTTCGCGCTCACCGATCCGCGTCCGTCGCAGCGCGAGATCTTCGATCAGACCGACTACTGCATCTACTGCCACGACCGGAACAAGGACAGCTGCTCGAAGGGCTTCAAGGACAAGGCGACCGGCGCGTTCAAGCCGAACCCGCTCGGCATCGCGCTCACCGGCTGCCCGCTCGAAGAGAAGATCTCCGAGTCGAACTTCTTGAAGAACAGCGGCGCATCGATCGCCGCGCTCGCGGTCGTGATGATCGACAATCCGATGTGCCCCGGCACCGGTCATCGCATCTGCAACGACTGCATGAAGGCCTGCATTTATCAGAAGCAGCAGCCGGTCAACATTCCCGCCATCGAGACCTCGATCCTCACCGACGTGCTCGACATGCGCTGGGGCTTCGAGGTGTACGACCTGCTGGCGCGCTGGAATCCGATGAACGTGCAGCGTCCGCACGCGCTTCCGTACATCGGGAAGAACGTGCTGGTCGTCGGCCTCGGCCCGGCCGGTTACACGCTCTCGCAGCACCTGCTCAACGAAGGCTTCGGCGTCGTCGGCATCGACGGCCTCAAGATCGAACCGCTTCCGCGCGCGCAGCTGGAAGAGCCGATCGAGCGATGGCGCGACCACTACGAGAATCTCGACGAGCGAATCCTTCTCGGCTTCGGCGGCGTGAGCGAGTACGGGATCACCGTTCGCTGGGACAAGAACTTTCTCAACGTCGTGTACACGACCCTCGCGCGTCGACGCACCTTCAAGGTCTACGGCGGCGTTCGCTTCGGCGGCACGCTCGATGTGGAAGACGCGTGGAAGCTCGGTTTCGATCACGTCGCGATCGCCGCAGGTGCGGGCAAGCCGACGCTCATCGACATGCCGAACGGACTCGCGCGCGGCATTCGCCAGGCCTCGGACTTCCTGATGGCCCTGCAGCTGACCGGTGCCTACAAGAAGTCGTCGATCGCGAATCTCCCGGTGCGATTGCCCGGCGTGGTCATCGGCGGCGGTCTCACCGGCATCGATACCGCCACCGAGATGCGCGCGTACTACGTGGTGCAGTGCGAGAAGTCGCTCGATCGTTTCGAGACCCTCGCGAGCGAGATCGGCGCCGAGAGCGTGATGCGGATGTACGACGCCGAGGAACGCGAAGTCCTCGAGGAGTCGCTCACGCACGGTCGCGCGATCAAGGCCGAGCGTGCGCGCGCGGCGAAAGAGAATCGCGCACCGGACTTCAACAAGCTCATCGACGAGTGGGGCGGGGTCACGCTCGCGTATCGCCGCACGCTCAACGACTCGCCCGCGTATCGCCTCAATCACGAAGAGGTCGAGAAGTTCCTGGAGGAGGGCGTGCGCTTCATGGAGCGCGTGTCGCCGAAGGAAGCGCTGGTCGATCAGCACGGCGCGGTGCGTGCGCTCGTGTTCGATCGCATGGACATGAAAGACGGCAAGCTGGTCGCGAGCGGCGAGACCGTCGAGATCCCGGCGCGCACGGTGTGCATTGCCGCGGGAACGTCGCCGAACATCACGTACGAACGCGAGATGCCGGGGACCTTCGAGATGGACCCGAAGACCAAGGCGTTCCGCTCGTACGCGGCGACCGTGGGCGACAACGGCAACGTCACACTCGCGCCGCATCCGGAAGGGTTCTTCACGTCGTACGCGCGCGACAACAAGGTCGTGAGCTACTACGGCGACAACCACCCGGTGTACGCAGGCTCGGTCGTGAAGGCGATGGCGAGCGCGAAGGACGGCTTTCCGTTCGTAGCGAAGCTGTTCGCGCCGCACGTGAAGTCGCTGAAGGCCGCAGAGCAGCCGGCGCGTGACACCGCGTGGAAGCAGTTCGTGAGCGTGTTGGACGATCAGCTCCTCGCGACGGTGGTGGAGGTGAAGCGACTCACGCCGACGATCGTCGAAGTGATCGTGCGCGCGCCGCTCGCCGCGCGGAAGTTCAGGCCGGGGCAGTTCTATCGTTTGCAGAACTTCGAGACGAACGCCCCCGTCATCGCCGGGACGCGACTCGCCATGGAAGGTCTCGCGCTCACCGGCGCGAGCACCGATCCGGAGTTGGGATTGCTCTCGACGATCGTTCTCGAGTTCGGCGCGAGCACGCGTCTCTGCGCGGCGCTGAAGCCGGGTGAGCCTGTCGTGCTGATGGGACCGACCGGCACGCCCACGGAGATCCCGCACAACGAGAACGTCATTCTCGCGGGCGGCGGTCTCGGCAACGCGGTGCTCTTCTCGATCGGCAAGGCGCTGCGCGCGAACGGCTGCAAGGTTCTCTACTTCGCCGCGTACCGAAAGCCCGACGACATCTACAAGATGGACGACATCGAAGCGTCGGCCGATCAGATCGTGTGGTCGGTGGATCAAGGCCCGACGCCGGCGCCGCGCCGCCCGCAGGATCACGCGCTGGTCGGCAACGTCGTGCAATCGATGACGCGCTATGCGCAGGGCGAACTGGGCGAGAAACTATTCGACTGGTCGCACTGCGAACGCATCGTCGCGATCGGCAGCGATCGCATGATGGCTGCCGTGCGCAGCGCGCGAAAGACGGTGCTCAAGCCGTTCCTGAAGCCCGATCACGTGGCCATCGGCAGCATCAACTCGCCGATGCAGTGCATGATGAAAGAGATCTGCGCGCAGTGCCTTCAGCGTCAGGAAGATCCGGTCACCAAGAAGGTCACGATCGTCTTCTCGTGCTTCAACCAGGATCAGGAACTCGACAAGGTCGACTTCGAGTTCTTGAACACTCGCCTCCGTCAATCGAGCGTGCAGGAGAAGCTGGCGAACCTCTGGCTGAACCGCCTGCTCAAGATCGACAACGTCCTGCGCGTCTGACGCTCGCCCGCTCGCGTCGACGCCGCTGATGGCTCGACACACCGCCTCCCGCCCCTTCACTTCATCCGAATCTCACCGGCCATTGCGTCGATCCCGCCTCGAACGCGAGAGACGCCGCGCGCCGACGAACCGACGGCCACCGCTGCCCGGTTGTGATGCCGTACGACCCAGCAAGAAGAGTACGCTGTGGCTTGACTCGAACGCCCATCTCAACGCTTTCTTCAGGTACGAGGTTCCGACATGACATCCACGCGCAACAGACTTCTCTCCTCGGCATTTCTTCTCGTCGCGGCATGCTCCGCGGACAACAACGGCACCGGGGACGGGGGCGACGGCGGCAGACGCGACGGAAGCGGTGACGCGCACGGAGACGTCGTCTCCGACATGGGCGTCGAGCGTTGCGCGACGGGCGTCGACAGCGACAGCGACGGCATCAACAACGACGTCGAGTGCACGCTCGGATCGGATCCGTTCAATCGCGACAGCGATGGCGACGGACTCCTCGACGGCACCGAAGCGATGTATCCGCACATCTGCGTCGCGGACGACCGCTCTGCGCAGCGACGCCCGCCCGTCACATGCGCCGACGACACGGGATGCATGCCGGGTGAGCGATGCCGCGGCCTCGATCCCGCCTCGAGCGACTCGGACGGCGACGGCGTGCCCGACTCGATGGAGGACCCGAATCGCGACGGCATGATCGACACGGCGCACGGCGAGACCGACCCGCGCTTGTGGGACACCGACGGCGACGGCAACAACGACGCGATGGGCGGCCTCGATATCTGCCGTCCGTCCGGCCTCGCGACCGTCACGCAGGTCGACGTCCCCGGTGGAGGAATTCAAGCGGGTCACGATCCGGCCTGGGGCACCGCTCGCACCGTCATGGGCACGATGAACCGCGGCGCACTCCTTCTCGACGACACCGCGGCCAACGTATCCGCACTCGTGGCGAACAACGCCGCAGCAGGTGATGTTCGCGCCGAGGCGATGCGCATCGAAGGGCTGATCAGTTCAGCGGTCGGTGCGGGCATCACGCCGGTGCTCGTCGGTCGCTCGCTCACGACGCATGAAATGAATCCCGCCATCACCTCGACGTTCCGCATCGCGCGCAGCACGTCGGCCTCGGCGATTCGCGATTCGATCGTCAACGCGCTCATCGGCGCGCCCGCGCCGGGCGGCGGACCGAACGTCGGCACCAGCGCCGAGTTCTTCCTCGACGTGACGACCGTGCGACGCACCTCGGGCCTCGCAATGGATCGCGACGACATCATCGTCGCCGTCTCGCCGCGCAGTGACTACGAAGACGCATCGCGCGCGACGTCGATCCGCGTGAGTGACCTCGTGAACACCACGGCGATCGCCGAGACCGGCAAGGTCGTAGGCGCCGGTTGCCAGGTGTTCCGCGCCGATCGCGTCTCGATGGCGGACTTCCTCTGGACGGTCGACACATCGGGCTCGATGGGCGACGACCAGATGCGCCTCGGCAACACGGCGAGCGCGTTCTTCACGCGACTCAACGCCGCGGGCGTCGACTTCCGCGTCGGCGTGCTCACCGCGGGTCACACCACGCTCAACCTCGCGACACCGGGCTTCCACTGGATCTCGGGCACTGACATGAACGGCGCGCGCACGCTGTGCGAGCAGGTCACTTCGCAAGGCCTCGGCACCTGCCCGACGTCGCCGAGCGACACCGTCAGCCCGTATCCGTTTGCGGGGAGCCTCGAAGAGCCGGTCGCAGCCGCGGTCGTGGGACACAACATCTTCGCTCACCCACCGGCAGCCGATGCATCGAACCCCGATCGCACGTTCCGCGCGGGCGCGCGCGTGGTCGCGTTCATGGTGACCGACGAGCCGGGCACCAACGACTTCGGACGCTACTTCTCGACGGCCAGTGATCCGCGCGCGATCAGCGACGGCATGATGCCGCCGACCTACACGGCCCGTCCGTACGGCGCCACGTACAACGCCATGACGCTCGGGAACATCATCGAGTACTTCCACCGCGAGGAGATCCTCACGTTCGGCCTGCTCCCGGTGAGCGCGACCCCATGTAGCACTGCGGCCGTCGCGGATCTCCCGCGCTGCGTCGTCGAAGGCAACGGCGGCGCCGTCATTCCGATCACCACTGCGACCGACGCGGAAGTCAGCGCCGCGATGGCTCGCATCGTCGACGCAGTCGCGGGCGCAACGAGCCAGTTCCAGCTCGAACGCTCGCCCATCACCAGCACCATCAAAGTGCGCGTGCGCGGCATGGACGTTCCGCGATCGCGCGCGAGTGGCTTCGACTACGACCCGGCTTCGCGCTCGGTCGTGTTCTTCGGCTCCGCGTTCCGCCCCGCGATGGGCGACGAAGTCGTCATCTCGTACCGCGTGTGGGAAGGCTCGCTCGGCTGATCAGCCGCGCGTTCCGCCCGCCCCGCCTGCCTCGATCTCGCCCTTCAACGCCTCCAGATACGTCCGCATGAACGCCGCGCGAGCTGCACCCAGCTCTCGCGCGGTGATCGTGTGCAGCCCCTCGTGGATGCGCAGCAGCTTGCGGAAGAAGTGATCGACGCCCCAGCGCTTGTCGTCCGGCTCGCGCGTCTCGCACATCGGATCGTCCGGCGAATAGAACGGTCGCTGCATCGACGCGCACGTCGCGAAACACCGCGCGATGCCGATCGCACCGATGGCGTCGAGTCGATCTGCGTCCTGGAGGATCTTCGCATCCAGTGTCTCGGGCACGATCCCGCGCGAGAACCCGTGCACGCGGATCGCGTACGCCACCCGCTCGACTGCGTCGCGTGGGAATCCGATTTCGCCGAGCACTTCGATCGCGCGCTCGGCACACAGCTCGCCCGATCGCGACGACTCGGGATGATCCTTGGGCAGATTCACGATCTCGTGAAGCAGCGCCGCCGTCACGCACACCGCCACGTCTCCGCCCTCCGCCGCCGCGATGCGCCGTGCATTCGCCGCCACCCGCAGCACGTGTTGGAAATCGTGCGCGGGGTCGAGCGGGTTCGTGAGTGCGAACGCCCTGGCCCGCACCGGCGCGAGCCAGTGCGTGTCGAAGTCGTGATCCATCGTCGTCATCGGTTCGCGC
>CBIHQZ010000047.1:0-13776 GCA_966212315.1 uncultured Myxococcales bacterium | reverse complement strand
AGATCTCACCCACGCAGCTTCCCGGGCCGAGCGATGCGATCTTGAGCAGACCGCCGTCGTCGTCGGTGCGCGCGACTTCGACCGCGCCGGCTGCGACCAGATGCAAACCCGCGCCGTTCTCGCCCTGCGCGATCAACGCCGTGCCCGCATCGTGCGTGCGCGTTTCGAAGAGCGCGGTCAGTCCGTCGCGTTCGCTCGCGGGGATCTCACGCAGCAGCGCCGACGTGCGCAACACGTTGTCGACCAATCGCTTGTGACAGAACGCGACGACCTGTTCGCCGATGGCGGGTACTTCGCGCGCCGCCGCATCGAGGGCTGCGCGCGGTGCTTCGAGCACGAGGGCGCCGCGCGTGGCGGTGACCGTCGCCGCGCGGGCCGCATCGGTCACCAGCGCCATCTCGCCCACGATCGAGCCCGGTCCGAGCAACGCGAGTTCGACGGCTTCGTCGCCGCTTCCGCGCGACACCCGCACTTCGCCGCGCGCCACCACGAACGCCGCCTGGCCCGGCTCGCCCTCGCGCATCAACGCTTCGTTCGCGCCGATGATCCGCACTTCGAGTACGCGCGCGAATCGCTCGAACGCCGCGCGCGGGAGCGCACCCCACAGCGGCATGCGCGGACGGCGCGGCACGTCGTCGCCCGCGACCGGCAACACGTTCAGTGCTTTCTTGGCGGCTTCGACGAGTGCCTTCCGATCGACCTTGGCATCGAGCGACGCGATCTCCGCAGGGTTCAAAGCGGGCGGCGCGACGTCGTCACCCGCGGGCGCGTCGGCGGAGAAAGCCGCCGCCACCGTCGCGAGCGAATCGTCCTTGCCGGTCAGGGCTCGCAGCGTCAGCGCGCAGGCCACCGCGTGCGGGGTCTGCCCGCGTTCGACCAACAAAGGCAGTGCACGGCGATGCGCGTCCGTCGCGAGGGCTTTCTCGTTGGCGAGGGCGAGCGCGCGACCGGTGATGTCCGCCGCGGGTCCGCGGGCATCGGGGTCCGCCAGCGCGGGGATCGCGTGCCGAAGCGCGGCGTCTGCGTCGCGGCGGGCGAGTGCGTCGAGGGCGTGATGCAGCGCATGCATCGGAGCGTGCGAGCGAGGCTTGGAATTGCGGCTCATGGACTCGATGGGCATCGCATGCGCGCGGCGCACGTCGCGCTGCGGCCACGATGCCGCGCGATGGTAGAGTGCCGCGCATCACACGTCACCCACGGAGCGCGCCTCTGATCGCACGAATTCGCATCGCCGGCGCACTCGCCGTGTTCGCACACACGCTCGCCGCGTGTCGTCATGCCACGCCGCCTGCGCGTTCGAGCGACGACGTGAGCACGCCGCAATCGACGCCGGCGGTCGCGAACACGAGTGCGAGCGACGCAACCGCCACGAACGGCGATGCGTCCGTCGCGAATGAACCCGACGATCCCCGTCTCGCCGCGCTGGTCGACGCGATCACCGCCGACGTCGTGCGATTGCGCGGCCTCGCGATGCGCCGTCCCATCGCGCGCGGCGTGATGAATCGCACGCAGATCCTCGGACGATTGCGGGCGCGCGTGGCGCGTGAATATCCGCCCGGCGAAGTGGTGCTCGAAGGCGAGATGTTGAAGCGGCTCGGCTTCGTTCCCGACGAGATGGACTACGCCGAAACGATCTTCGACCTGCTCGAAGAGCAAGTGGCCGGCTTCTACGATCCCGACGATCAGCGCTTGTTCATCGCCGCATGGGTCCCGCGCATCATGCAATCGACCACGATGGCGCACGAGATCACGCACGCGCTCCAGGACCAGCACTTCGATCTCTCGCGCTACACCCATCACGTCCGCGGCCGCGGCGACGCGCAGACCGCGGCGATGGCAGTGGTCGAAGGCGACGCGACCGTGTTGATGCTCGAATACACGCTCCGTCCGATGGGGCAGAGCGTGCGATCGCTCGACGATCCCGATTCGATCTTCCGCTCGGAGCTTTTGCAGGTCGCCGGTCAGCCACGCATGGCAGCGGCGCCGCGGGCATTGCGCGAGACGCTGATCTTTCCTTATCGCTACGGCTTCGATCTGTGCGCACGGCTCTACACGACCGAGGGTTTCTCGGCGATCGACACGATCTTGCAGAACGCGCCGCCATCGACCGAACAAGTGCTGCACGCCGACAAGCTCGCGGCGCACGAAGCACCGATCGAGATTCCGGCGGTGCTCCCGGCGCCGATCGCGAGCGACTACGAACTGGTGTCGGACGACGTGATGGGCGAACTCGGGCTGCGTCTCTTTCTCGAGCGCGCGCAAGACGACGCGACGAGCGAGCGCGGCGCGGCGGGCTGGGGCGGTGATCGCGCGATTCTGTTCGCACCGCGATCGAGCGGCATCGTCATCGGCACCGGCGACGCGGGGACCACGCTGCCGCCGGGATCGACCGCCCAGATCGGGCTCGCGTGGACCGTCGCGTTCGATCGTGGCGCTCACGGTGACGACAGTGAAGCGCGCGAGTTCGAAACGGGTGCGCTGGCGGTGCTGGCAACGCGCTATCCGCTCGGCACGACGCGCGTCGTCGCGGGTGCTTCGCGCGCAGTGGAGACCGCTCCGAATCAAGTGGCACTGGTCGCTCGAGCCGGAAGAACGGTCATCGTGCTCGATCGCGCGCCGGCAGATCGGGCGGCGGCGATGGTGCAGTCGCTGCTCGCCGACGCGACGCGAATCGTCGCGCCGAGCCCGCGCACCGGGTCGACACGGCGATGAGCGACGCGGGGGTGGTGGTGTACGGCGCGACCGGTCTGACCGGCGGGCTGGTGGTCGATGCGTTGCGAGCGCGCGGCGTGCAGCCGGTGATCGCGGGGCGCAACGAACGAAAGCTGCTGACACTCGCGCAACGAGCCGGTCTCGACGCCGAGCGGATCGCGGTGGTCGAACCGGACGATGCGACATCGCTCGCACGCGCGCTCGAGCGTGGCCGGGTGGTGATCGCGTGTGCGGGGCCGTTTGCGCAGATCGGCGAGCCGGTCGTCGCCGCGTGTGCGACGCACGGCGTGCACTACGTCGACAGCGCGGGCGAAGCGTCGTTCGTGCGCATGGTCGCGCGTCGCTACGACGAAACAGCGCGCGCGAATCATGCGGCGCTGGTGCCGGCGCTGGCGTTCGAAGTGGCGATCGGTGATGCGGCGGCCGCGCGCGCCGCGCAGGGAATGGAAGGCGAGGTCGACGTGGACATCGCCTACGCGGTGTCGAACTTCGCGACGTCGAACGGAACGCGTGCATCGATACTCGCGACGGCGGCGATGCCCTCGTTCGCGATCGAACGCGGCGTACTCCACGAGGAGCCGATCGCCTCCCAGGTGCAGACCATCGCGTTCCGCGCGCCGTTCGCAGAGTCGCCGGCGTTCTCGTTCGCGAGCCCGGAACTCGTGACGGTGCCGCGCCATGTGCGGGTGCGATCGATGCGCATCTTCCTCGCGGCGAAGCGCGCGAAGTGGATGCCGACCCTCACTCGCGCGATGCCGTTGATGTCGCGAATGGCAGTGCCGATCGTGAGTCGCTTTCTCGAGCAGCAAGGCGCCGGCGGGCCGTCGTTGGCGAAGCTCGCGGCCGCGCGTTTCCAGATCGTTGCCGAGGTGCGTGCGGTCGGCGGTGGCGCGCGGCGCCGAGTGACGGTGACGGGCAGCGACGTGTATCGCGTGTCGGCGGCATTGCTGACGGAAGGCGCGCTCGCGCTGCGCGATGCGAGTCCCGCGCCCGAGGGAATGTGCGCGCCATCGCAGGTGCTCGCGGCGGAGCGGGTGTTCGACGTGGTGCGTGGATTCGAAGCGGGCGCGTTGCACGTGGAGGAGTGGTCGTGAGGCGTCGACCCCTCCCCCGCATCTACACGTCGGTCCGCGCTCGCCCCTCCCGAACGACGCTCCGCGTTGATCATCCGAGAGTGTCGTTCGGGGAGGGGCAGACGATCGCGGTGATTCAAGCGATGGGGAGGGGTCTGCGCGCGTCGCGATGGCGAGTACCGGTCTGCGCGCGTCGCGATTGAGAACGCCTCTCCGCGAACTACTTCTTCACCTGATGCAGCGCGAACGCCACGCCCTGCGGATCGAGCAACTGCACGATGCGCGCGCCGCCGGGCACTTCCATCGGCCCGTTCAGCACCTTCGCGCCGCTCTTCTTCGCGCGCTCGAGCGACGCATCGAGATTCGACGTCTCGACGTAGTAGAGAAATGACGGCGGCATCTGCATCTCTTTCGGCTTGGTGAACATACCGCCCCACTGCTCGCCGTTCTTCCCGTAGAGCAGGTACACGCCCATCGGGCCCATGTCGTGCTCGGCGATCTTCTCCCAGCCGAAGACCTTGCTGTAGAAGTCGAACGCCGCGTTCTGATCGGTCGTGAGCAGCTCGCTCCAGCAGAACTCACCCTGCTTCTGGCGATCGTGCGGCGTCATCGACTGCTCGGGCTGGAACGCCGCGATCGTCGCGCCCTGCGGATCCGCGATCACCGCGAAGCGACCGACCTTCGGCATCTCGTTCGGACCCGACAACACCTTGCCGCCGAGTTCTTTCACCTTCGCGATCGTCTTGTCGACGTTCTCGACCTCGACGTTCGAGATCCAGTGCGGCGGCGCGCCCATCTTCTTCGCTTCGTCGGGAAGCTGCATCACGCCACCGATGGGCCCCTGCTCGCTCATCCACATCGTGTAGTCGCTGCCCTCCCACGGCTGCGTCTTCCATCCCACGACTTCCGAATAGAACGCGATCGCGCCCTTCGGATCGCTCGTCATCAACTCGTACCAAACGAAGCGCCCCACGTTCTTGCTCGTCATGTCGATCTCCTCGGATGCGACGCCGTTCCCCCGAGTCGAAACGCGGCCGGCGTCGTGGCCGAGGAGGATCATCGCTCGCGATTCGAATCGCAACGCGCTCGCATCGTTGTCACACGCTCGTCATGACGCGCGTCGACAGCGCGTTTGCCCAACTCGCGACCGATGACGATCCGAGAGCGGGAATCGCGGTCTACGTGTTCACTGGAGGGATGACACGCCGCCGTCGCGCGACGAACGCAGCGAACAACGCGATCGCACACCATCGTTCTTCACGCGGCCGCGAAATCGGGTGCGCCGCGCATCCACCGCCGCTGCCCGCGTGAATCGTGGGCGCGTCCGTGTTCGCGTCGACGCCGCCATCAACCGCAACCGCGCCGGTGTCCGCGAGCGCGCGAGTGATTGCATCGCGCATCACGTCGATCGACACGAACTCGATTCCCGGGCTTCCACAGGGCGCGTTACTCGTCGACAGCAACGCGCGCAATCGTCCGTCGCGGTCGAAGAGCGCGCCGCCCGAGTCGCCGTCGCATGCCGCACCGTCGGTGTGGATCACGGATCCCTGCACCGCATCGACGTGGACATCGAGCGCGCGGCGAACTCCGGGTGCGCCGTCGAGCGAGCGTCCCATCGCGACCACACGAAGCGCATCGCCGATCGAAAGTGACTCCAGCCCGAGTACGAACGCCGCCGGCACAATCGGCATCGCGCGTTCCAGCACGAGGACGGCGACATCGACTCCGCGCAACGCGCCGATCGGGCCGCTCGACGAATCGAACCAGGCGCCGGGTGTCGTCTCGACCGTCGCGACCGCGAAGACCGCATCGTCACCGCCGTCGACGAATGGATCGACTGACGTCGCGGACATCGAACGCGTGCCGGCCACGACGAGTGACGACGCTTCGTATGGCGCGTTCGCAGCAGACGGCTGCACGCAATGCTTCGCAGTCAGCACGATGCGCGGCGCGATCACGACGCCGGTGCAGAGCGCACCGAACGGCCCGTGTCGCACGCTCACTACACTCATGGTTCGCGAGTCGTCGGAGGCCGCCACGAGTGCGTTCGTGGTCGACCGGACTTCGGAGCATCCCGTGCAAACCACGAGCGCCGACAGCGCGCTCGACGTCACCGCGATACGCCGGCTCCGAGTGGGCATCGCTGGGTGCATCGGCCTTCTCCGCGTAGTCACGCGCGGTGAGGATCGCACGCGATTCCTGACCTCACGGCCACACTTCCGAACGAACGCGGCGCGCAGATCGATCTCGCGCGCATCGACGCGCGGGCGCTCGTTGCGCCCGCTGCGCCCGAGCGACTGGATGCGTCGAACACAAACCTCGGCCGTCGTGTTGCCGCTTGGACGCGCCGCTCGAATTCGGGATTATTCGCTTCGTGCATCTCCACTGTCTCCTGCCCATCTGCCGGTTTGCTTCGGGCGCGGAATGAACGTCGCGAATCCGGCGACGATCCCGCTCGCTTCGGCCGGTGTCGCGATCCTCGCGACCGCCGCGTACATCCGACGCGCTCGTCATCGCGCGGTGGCATCACGAGAGCAGGTGTTCGTCGCGGCGTCGATGGCGACGTGGGTCCTCGCCTACGCGCTCGAGACCGCGAGCGAGTCGTTGCTCGCGAAGCTGTTCTGGCACCGCGTCTCGTGGCTCGGCATCGCGTTCACGCCGATCGCCGCCGTGCTGTTCGCATTGAGTTTCGCCCGTCGTTCGCCGCCACGTTGGGCGGTCGTCTTGTTCGCGTTGATTCCGTCCTGCTCGGCAGCGCTCGCACTCGTCGGCGATCCGATGCACTGGCTCGAGACGCAGGCGACCCTCGTTTCGTACGGCGCCTATTCGATGCGCCGAGCCGACGGGCAGTGGGGATTCGTCGTGTTCATGGTGCACGGCTATCTCTGCATCATCGGCGCGACGTCGATCTATGCAGCGCTGTGGATCGCGGGCTCGCCGCTCTACCGCAAGCAGGCGCGATGGCTTCTGCTCGGGACCATCGCGCCGCTCATCTGCAACATCGTCTACAACGCCGGACACGCGCCGGTTCACGAACTCGATCTCACGCCGCTCGCGTTCTCGGTCACGTTTCTCGCGTGGACGTGGGCGCTTCGGCGAGACGGCTTTCTCGATCTGGTGCCGATCGTGAACGATCACGTCGTCGCTGCGATGAGCGACCCGGTCATCGTGCTCGATCGTGACGATCGCGTCCTCGAGATGAACCCAGCGGCCCGCCGGACATTCGGCATTGCATCGCAGTCGTCGGAGAGCGGACGCAGTGCGGACAGCGTGCTGGCGGCGTGGCCGGACCTGATCGCGGCGATTCGCGTCGGAACGAGCCGCGACGTTCGGGTGGATGCCTCTCGCTTCGAAGTGAAGCTGTCGGTCATCGGCAACGGGATCGGGCGCGTCGTACTCCTGCGCGACGTGACCGAGCGAGCGCTCGCCGAGGTGGCGCGCGAGGCGGCCCTGCGCGACGCGGAGAAAACCAGCCAGATGCGCTCGGAATTCATCGCGCGCATGAGCCACGAAGTGCGCACTCCGCTTCACGGCGTCGTCGGTGCAACGGATCTCCTTCGGGAATCGCTCGCCAACGATCCACGTAAGCAGCTCGTCGACATCGCCGATGCGAGCGCGCGCGGACTGCTCGAAGTCGTGGACGACATCCTCGATTTCGAGCGACTCGACGCGGGCGGGCTCGCGCTGGTCGAAGAGGATTTCTCGATCGCAGCCGTCGTCGGCGACGTGGCGACGATGATGCGCGCGGTCGCGGCGCGGAAGAACCTGTCGCTCGCGGTGGACGACGATGGCGTCGAGTACGAGTGGCTGCGCGGCGACCCGAGGCGCATTCGTCAGATCGTGACGAACCTTGTGGGCAATGCTTTCAAGTTCACCGAGCACGGCGGCGTTCGCATCGATCTCGCGACGACCCGCAACACGCCCGACGAGATCGCGCTTCGCCTGGTCGTGTCGGACACCGGCCCGGGATTCGCGGAAGATGCGATCGAGCGCGCGTTCGAGCCGTTTGTTCAGCTGGAAAAGACCGAGACGCGGCGGCACGACGGCGCAGGGCTGGGACTCGCGATCACGCGCAGACTGGCTCGCGCGATGGGCGGCGAGGTCACGCTGGCGAACCGCGCGTCGGGCGGTGCCTCGGCAACGTTCGTCGGTCAGTTCGCGGAGGGGGCCGCTCGGGTGGTCCGCGCCCCGACACGCCGCGCCACGTCTTCGCGAACAGCAGCACGCGTCCTCGTCTGCGAGAATCATCCGGTCAGCCGCATGATCGTCGCGCGCATGCTCGAACGACTCGGCTACGAGTTCCGCACCGTGGACTCCGGTGCCGAGGTATTGCCCGCGATCGACGCATTCGAACCGACGATCGTGTTGCTGGACCTTCACCTGCCAGGCACGAGCGGGGTCGACGTGGCGACCCGGATCCGCGCCACGCGCGGCGGCGAGCTTCCGCTGTTTGCATTCACGGCCGATGCGCGCGCGAGCATGCGCCGGGAATGTCTGCGCGCCGGAATGGACGGCGTGTTGCTCAAGCCCGCGACGATGCGACAACTCGACGATGTCATCGTGCGCCACGGGTCGGGCCCTGCGATCAATGACGGCGCCGAAGTGCCCGAGGCATTCTCGCTCGGCGGCGACGTTCTCTCGCTGTTCGCCGAGACCGTCGCGAACGAAGTGACCGAGCTGCGCCGCGCCTACGATCGAAAGGACGATGCCGAGATGCGTCGGATCGCGCACGGGATCGCCGGGTCGAGTGCATTCGTCGGCAGACACGAGGTCGCCGTCGCGTGTCGCGCCCTGCTCGATGCGCCGTCCGTTCACGAACCGCTCGTCACGCAGATCGAGTCTTCCTCGTTTGCCGCCATTTCCGCCCACCGCGGTGCGGCATGACGGATTCGCATCGCACCGTCGGAATCGTCGACGACCATCCGGTGATCCGCCTCGGCGTCGTCGCGCTGATCGACGCGTGCACCGATCTGCGGGTCGCGTTCGAGACGAGTTCGATCGCCGATGCCCGCGAGATGTTCCGCCGTGCGACGCCGGACATCGGCGTGGTGGACGTTCGCATCGGTGACGACAACGGTCTCGATCTGGTGCGGGCACTTCGCGCCGAGCACGGTTCGATGCGACTCGTCGTGCTCACCATGTTCGACGGCCCCGAGATCGAACGGCAGGCGCGCGCCGCGGGCGCCGACGAGTTCGTGCGCAAGTCCGCGCCGGGTTCGGCGATCGTCGCAGCCGTTCGCGGCCCTCGCACCGGCGACGCGGCGCGTTCGGCGGCACCGACGCTGCGGCCACAACTGTCGCCACGCGAGATCGAAGTGCTGTCGTTGATCTCCGACGGATCGAGCAACGCCGAGATCGCGCGGTGCCTCGGGATGAGTTTCTCGACCGCGCGGACCCACGTGGCGCACATCCTCGAAAAGCTCGGCGCGAAGGATCGCACGAGCGCCGCGACCATCGCGGATCGCTGCGGCATCATCGCCGCGGCCCGCACGCCGAAGTAATCGACGCACTTCTCGAATCGCACCGACAAAATGCCCGCGCATCGGCCGACCGGCCGATACGGTCACGAACGAGTCCGACCAGACTGGGAGCCGCTGCTCACGCACGACCGGCACGCCGGTCACTTCCAACCGAGGAGGACTCGATGAATTCCTGGAACGTCTGCGCGCTTCGATCGCGCGCGAGACGAGTTGTGCACCGCCTGTCGTTCCTCGCATTGGCCTTGTCTGCGTGTGGCGGGCCCGGAACGCCGACAGACGCTGGCGACGCCGCGACAAGGGTGGACACTGTCAGCGACGCAGTGAGCATCGACGCCCTCGTCGATGCTCGCCCCGACACCGTCGCGGATACGGGAACGGATGCTGGGTTCGATGCAGGCACCGATGCAACGCCTCCCGACGTTGCGATCGACATGGGCGTCGACTCGTGCGCGATGAACGCCGACCCGCTCGATGACATGGGCGTTGACACGAATTGCGACGGCGCCGATGGCATCGCCGAGCAGACGATCTTCGTCGCACAGGGCGGAGCAGGCACGGGTCTCACACCGGACTCACCCGTGGGAACCATCGCCGCCGCGCGTGGCGTACAGATCGCGAACCCGTCGCGCACCACGATTCTCATCGCGTCGGGCTCCGCCGAATACAGTGCCGACGGCCTCGGTGCATTGCTGCAATCGGGTTCGCGCATCATCGGCGGGTTCAACACCCCCGCGTGGAATCGTCCCGCGGGCACCGGCACCGCGCCGACGTCCGTCGCGACGACCCGTGACGGTGTGTACGTCGAAGGCGGCGCAGGCGCGTCGATCCAGTACATCAATCTCCACGTCGACGGCACGCTCGCCGCCGCGGGACCGCACTCGTTCGCGCTGGTGTTGAACGGCGCGTCGAACTTCACCATCGATCGTTCGCGTCTGCAGTCCGGCGCGGGTCAGCCGGGGACGAACGGAGCCGCCGGTGCAATGGCCACCATCGTCGGCATCGCCGGCGCCGGTTCGACCGTCAACGGGATGGGCTCTACGACCGGCACGTGCGGTGGGGGTCAATCACTCGGCACCGGCGCGCCCGGCGCAGCGTGTCCCGGAGGCACGGGCAACGTCGGCGGTAACGGTGGTTGCAACAATGCGCGCTACTGCAGCGCAAGCTACCCCTGCCCCGCAGGTCAGAACTGCACCTCGGGTCGTTGCGCGCCGCCGCCAACGCTCTCGATGTCGGGTACGACCGGCGGCGGCGTCGGTGGCGGATCAGGCGGCGGAACAGGGACCTACTTCACCACCTGCGCCAACGTCGGCGGCAGCAATGCGTCGTGCGGAGGCACCGGTCAGCCAGGCGCTGCCGGAACCGCGGGCATGGCTTCGAGTACGCGCTCGATGTTCATGCCGAGCGGAAGCACCACGGGCTACGCGGTCACGCTCCCCGTCGGAGGCGCGGGCACTTACGGCGTCTCGGGCGGCGGCGGTGGCGGCGGCGGCCTGTGGGTCGACTCGGGCGGCGCAACGTTGTGCGGCGGTGGGGGCGGTGGCGGCGGCTGCGGCGGCGGTGGTGGTGCCGGGGGCGCGATGGGCGGCGCATCGGCGGCACTCGTCGTGAACTCGAGCGTGTCGTCGTTCGTCGCACCCGTGATCACGAACTCGACGATCGTGTTCGGCCAAGGCGGCACCGGCGGTGCGGGTGGCGGCGGCGGCAACGGCAGTAGCGGCGGCGCGGGCGGCACCGGAATGACCTGCAACGGGCTCGATTGCGGATGCGCGGAGCACGGTACGAACGGCGGCGTCGGTGGCCTCGGTGGCGTGGGCGGCGGCGGTGCAGGCGGCGCCGGCGGCGCGAGCGCGGGCATTCTCAGCTTCGGCTTGTCCATCAGCGTTCCCGCGAGCGTGATGATCACGGGTCCCGCCTCCGGATCGCCGGGAGGCAGCGGCGGTGGCAGCGGCCCCGCGCGCGGTGCATCGGGTGCCACGGGCGCCTTCGGTCTCACCGTTTCTCTCTGAGCCGCGTCGAGGCCTCGCGCGCCGGCGCCCGGCCTCGTTCGCATCGTTTCACCGGCGATTTCCTGGTTCCGAAGCAGCAGCACTCTGCGAGGTCGACATGGGCTCGATTCGATCGAAGGTCTTGTGGTTCAACGCGTTCGCAACCGGCGCCATCGCCGCCGTTTCCGTGCTCGGCGCATGCAGCCCGCCGGGGAACACGGACGGTGGCGCGGACAGCGGCACCGACGGCACATCGCGCGCGTGCGTGCCGAACGAGGCGCTCATCGCCGCGCGTCGCGAATGTCGCGCGGATGATCAGTGTCCGTGCGGCGCGCATTGCGAACTCGGTCAGTGCATTGCGAGTTGCGGCGCCTCGACGGCGTGCGCGAGCGGCACCACCTGCGACACCTTCGGCCGCTGCGTCGCACCTGGAACGCCCGTCACGCAGCGCGCCGTAAGCGCGGCCGCGCCGGGCACCGCGACGGTGCGCGATCCGCTGGTGCGATTCGAGACCGCGACGTCGATCGCCACCATCGGTTTCCACGCCGGCGCGCACGATCTCGGGCCGGTGCGCGAGACGGTCCCTGCCGGATTCGAACTGCACTGCGCTTCGGGCGAGTGGGCGTCCGAGTGTCGCGAGACGAACGTCGCGGCCGGCACGCTGCGAACGCTCGAAGTGCGCATCGCATCGGGCGCGCCTGCGCCCACGGCGGCGGCCGACGCGCACGTGTTCTTCTCGAGCGAGATGCTCACCGTCGGACTGCAAGCGCCCGGCGTGCGGGTGCGCGACGCGGCCGGACTCGGGGGCGTGTACACGGGCACCGCGACGCTGGTCGATGTCGATGTGAGCGCGAGTGCAGCGATGCCCGTGCCGCAGCGCGCACCGCGCAACTACGTCATCCCCGTGACAGCGAACGTGTTCGCGCAGGCGACCGGTGGCGCGGGCGTCATCGCGCTCGGCGATCCGCTCGGCGCGATCCATCCCGATCACGCGTGGAACGGTGCGATCACCGTCGACGGTGCGACGGGCAACGGCACCATCGCGTTTCCCGCGAAGCGCGTGCACGCGGGCGTGTACGTCAGTGGCACGAACACCGACGTGATCATGTCGGCCGGCACCACGACGAGCTACGGCTACGACAGCGAACACCATGCGGTGAGCTTCGTTCTCACGCTCGCGTACGACGGCGCCATCGAGGGAAGTTCGCTCCACGCGCGCTGGCATGTCGATCTGCAGCGACAGAGTGATCTGCCGAGTGGCGCGACCCCGCCCGCGGTCCCGGCGTCGGACACGCCCGTGACGACCATGCCGCGCGGCGGCACCGCGACGCCGTGGGAAACCGTGATTCGCAACACGTTCAACTGGACGTCGACGGGGAACCTCGCGGAGCTGCGCACGCGAATCCAATCGCTCGGCGACGCCGTTCCTGCAGCGACGTCGTACTCGGTGGCCGGCTGCGATCCGCGACCGGCGACGTTCACCAGCATGGACTACGGCCTGCTCGGCAACGACGCGTTCCATGTGAACACCACGCAGACGCCCGCGGGCGGCTCACCGGGCACACAGATCGCGGATCTCCAGAGCCACGATTTCTACGCCCACGCGTCGATCATTTCGCCGGCGACGAGCGGAACGGTCACGTCGATTCGCGTCGCCTCGCTCTCGATGGCGCCGAGCGACGGCATCCCCTGCGCGATGACGTTCACCTCGCCGGTGTCCTGCGGGACGATGAGCTACGCCCCGATCGATCGGTGCGCTGCCATCGCGCAGACGTACGGCTGCGATGTCGTGACGGTGACGAACCACACCGCCACGCTTTCGTACACGTACTCGGGAACGATCACCTGCCCCGCGGCGAATCCGCCCACGAGCGGGACGCTCAACACCATCAACGCCAACGTGACGCGCATGTGCGTGGCGCGCTCGCGTTCGAACTGCGCCGAGATGGTCGCGTGCATGGATCCCGCGGCGAACTTCACCTCGAGCGGCGCCGGCGTGGCGCAGTCGGTGTCGGGCGATCGTCTCTGCACGACCGGCACGCACTCGGTCGCGACGATCGCGGATGCGGCGCGCGACACGGGCACCGCGGCGACGGTGGCCACGGTCCTGCAGAACTATCTCAACGACCTGGCGATCCTTCGCACGGGAACGCCGGGCACTTCGGTCGCTACGATCTTCGGTTCACCGACGGCGTTCGACGCGGTTCGCAACCAGGTCGCACTCGCCGTCGCGCTCGACAACGATCGCGCGCGCGCCGCCGGCACGTCGACCGCGATCGATCTCCGCGCGAGCCGCTTCGCGCAACGATTGCTGCAGCAATGGCTCCAGGTGCACGCGCTCATCGCCAAGGAGAGCGGTCAGCGCGCGCTCGTACCGGCATCGTTGCGAGGCACCGCGGCCGCGCCCGTGGCGTCGATCGAGGACTCGCTCACTGCGTCGATCGCAGGGTGGGAAGTGTTCCTGCATCCGCGCATCGCCAACGCATTGCGCGGCATGCCGGGCGAAGCACTGGCATCACCGGACTA
>CBIHQZ010000046.1:0-13791 GCA_966212315.1 uncultured Myxococcales bacterium | reverse complement strand
GATCGCACGGTTCGGGATGACCCCGCGTGCCGTCCGGAAGTCGAAGACCTCGCCGCCACCGCCGTGCACGAGATACAGCGCAGGCTCGCTGCCGCGTTGGATCTCGACGACGGCATCCGCGGACGGGTCTTCGACCTTCGTCGCATCGCGCGAGCGCAGCGCATCGATCCAGCCAGCCATGCGCCGCACCGTCGGATGCTGAACGAGCCCCGATGCAGGGATCTCCAGACCGAACGTCGTGTCGATCATGCGCTTGAGACCCAGCCCCTGGAGCGAGGTGCCACCGAGTTCGAAGTAGTCCGCGTTGACGTCGATGACGTTCACGCCGAGCACCCGGGACCAGATCGCAGCCATCTCGCGCTCGGTGTCCGTCTCGGGAGCGACAGCATCGGGCCGTGGCGGCAACTCGACGAGAGCGTCGGATGGTTCGTTGCCGGGCAGCAGCGCCATGTCCTGCATTTGCGCGTCGGGTCGACACCAGGGATCGACCGGAAGCCAATGACGACGACGCGCGAACGGATACGACGGCGTGTCGCACTTCCGTCGCTGCTCGTTCGCGTGGAACCCTTTCGGATCGACGGTGACGCCGCTCACCGAAAGACGCGCCACTGCGCGCGCGATGATCTCTTCGTCCGACTCGGGATCGCTTGGCTTGCGCATCGAGGCCACGACGATGCGATCCGCCAGACTGCGAGCTGCAGCGACCTGGCGCACGAACGACGTGAGCGCCGTGCCGGGTCCTACTTCGAGCATCACGCGCGATGCATCGGCGAGTGCGACCTCTGCCGCCTCGGCGAAGCGAACGGTGCTGCGAAAGTGCTCGACCCAGTAGTCTGGCTTCGCGACTTCGTGGGTCATGAGCTTCGCGGTCACGGCCGACACGAAAGGCATCGTCGGCGCGTGCAACGCAACGCTGGCGAAGGCCGCGCGAAACTCGGCGAGTAGCGGTTCGACCAGACGGCAGTGGGAGGCACCGGACGCTGCAATGCGACGAACGTCGATTTGCCGTCGCGAGAGTTCCGTGGAGAGCCGTTCGATGGCGGCGAGATCTCCAGCGACGACGCAGGCGGCCGGTGCGTTCACGAGCGCGATGTCGACGTCGAACTGTTTCGCGAGCGGTTCGAGTTCGCTCGCTGCGAGCGCCACGCTCAACATCCCCGCCGCGCGCACGCGCTGCGAGAGCTGGCCGCGCAGGATGTTCAGTCGTAGTGCATCGTCGAGTGACATGACGCCGGCGATGCACGCCGCAACGTATTCACCCGCGCTGTGACCCATTACCGCGGCGGGCTGCACCCCCCAGGAGATCCACAATTTCGCGAGCGCATACTCGATCGCGAAGAGCGTTCCGAGCATGTACGTCGGTTCCTGGATCCGAGATCGCTGCGCGTCGATGTCATGCGTGGGGTAGAGCACTGCACGTGCGTCGATTCCGCCGCCCACCGCGCGCAGCCGTGCGAGGCAGTGGTCGACTTCGCGGCGGAACACAGGTTCCGATTCGTAGAGGCCGGCGGCCATGCCGACTTGATGGGCACCCGCACCGGGGAACATGAAACAGATGTCGCGCCGCGTTTTTGCGTCCGTTCTCGTGAACGTGCGCGCGGGGTCGCCCTCACGGAGGGATCGGGCTGCGTCGCCGGCCGTGGCCGCCACGACGGCACGTCGATACGGGAGGGTCTTGCGCCCGACACGCAGCGTGTATGCGAGATCCGCCAACGAAATGTCCGGACGATTCTCGAGGAACGCGGCGAACGACTCGGACATCTCGGCGAGTGACTGCTCCGACCGCGCGGAGAACTCCACGACCTGATACTTCCGCCCCGCTCCCGAGGTGGCGCGAGCGGGCGGCTCTTCGACGATCACGTGCGCGTTCGTGCCGCCGATGCCGAAGGCACTGACACCGCCGCGCCGCGGTTCTCTCCCGCGTGGCCACGCTTTCGTCTCCGTGTTCACGAAGAACGGGCTCGACTCGAGTTCCAGACGGGGATTCGGGCGCTCGAAGTCGAGGCTCGGCACCATGGTTTCGTGCTGGAGGCACAGTGCAAGCTTGATCAGCCCTGCGACGCCGGCGGTTGCATCGGTGTGTCCGATGTTCGTCTTCACGCTGCCGAGTGCACAGAACTGCTGCGCGTCGGTCTGCGCTCGAAACGCCTTCGTGAGCGCCGCGACCTCGATCTGGTCGCCCATCGCGGTGCCGGTTCCGTGCGCTTCGACGAACTGGATGGACTCGGCATCCACGTTCGCGAGCGAGAGTGCTTCGGCAATCACGTTGGCCTGACCGTCCACGCCCGGTGCCGCGTAGCTGACCTTTTCGATGCCGTCGTTGTTGATCGCTGACGCTCGCACGAGCGCGTAGATCCGATCGCCGGCCGCCAGTGCATCGCTGGCGCGCTTCAACACGACCGCAGCGACGCCTTCGCCGGGGACCATGCCGTGCGCTCCGGCGTCGAAGGCGCGCAATCGACCCGATGGTGAAAGCAGTCCTTCCACTCCCGAGTAGCCAGTGGGGACATCCGCATGCAGCGACGATCCTCCGACCACGGCGACGTCGCACTCGCCGGTAAGCAAGGCCTGCACGCCGAGATGACATGCAACCAGAGACGTCGAGCACGCCGTCTGTACGTTGAGACTCGGCCCGCGCAGATCGAGTTTGTACGAGACCCGACTCGCGACGTAGTCCTTGTCGAGACTGAACTGAGCGTTCATGGAATCCAGCGCCATCTGCTGTACGCGTTTGAACGCGTAGTTCACGCGACCGACGCCTGCGTAGACACCGATGCGATTGCCCGGGCGACCCGGTGGCTCGCCGGCGTCTTCGAGCGCATGCCACACGCACTCCAGGAAGAGACGTTGCTGCGGGTCGATCAGCTGCGCCTCGCGGCGCGAGAATCCGAAGAAGGCCTCGTCGAAGTACTGAAAACCATCGACCGTGCCCCAGTACGGCACGCGAGAGGGATCGGCGATCTGTTCATCGCTGAGACCTTCGGCGCGCAGCTCGTCTTCGGTAATCCGCCGGATGCCGTGCCGACCGTTCCGCAAGAGGTCCCAGAACGCATCCTTGTCGGGAGCGCCTGGCAGTCGACACGCAATGCCAACGATCGCGATGTCGGTGTCGCGCACTGTGTCCTGTCGATCGTCGTCGGACTCGCTCGGATCCTTCATGTGCATTCTCCCGAAGCGACGGAAACGCCTTAGCCGCGGCGTCGGTTGCGTGCGATGGCCATGCGTTCGGCGCGCACGGTGCCGCGCTCACGCCCGCGCGCGACGTCGTCGGTCCGTTCCGAGCCTTTCTCGATGTGCCGCGCCAACGACGCAGGGGTCGGGTTCTCGAACAGCTCGACGATCGTGAACTCTCGACCGAGTCGCGCGGACAGATCCTCCCGCAGTCGAATCATCAGCAGCGAGTGCCCGCCGACTTCGAAGAAGTTGTCGTCGCGCGCGACCCGAGCGCGCTGAAGGAGCCGGCACCAGACCTCGGCGATGGCAGTTTCGACGGGCCCCTCGGGCGCCGCGAACGCCCGCTCGCGATCGTGCTCCTCCTCGAGCGCGGGAAGCAGCTTGCGATCGATCTTCCCGTTCGCACTCTGCGGCAGTCCATCGAGCCACACGAACGCAGACGGAACCATGTACGCAGGCAGCGATCGAAGCAGCGCTTCTTTCACCGCCGCTGTGGGCCGCTCGTCGCCCGACGACACGAGATACGCAACGAGTCGCTTGTCTCCGTTCTGCACGCGCACTGCGACGACGCCCTCGCGCACCAGGCCGGACTGACGAAGCACGGCTTCGATCTCACCGAGTTCGATCCGGTATCCGTGGATCTTCACCTGGAAGTCGTTGCGGCCGAGGAACTCGATGTTCCCGTCGGGGAAGTATCGACCGAGATCTCCGGCACGGTAGAGGCGCTCCCCCGTTCGAGGGTGGCGAATGAAACTCGCCGCGGTCTTCGCTTCGTCCTGGTGGTAGCCGCGCGCGAGACCGATGCCGCCGATGTAGAGCGCTCCCGGAACGCCGATCGGACACGGCTCGAGCCCGGCATCGAGGACGAAGAACTTCTGGTTCGCCATCGCTTTGCCGTACGGGATGCTGCGCCACGCGGGGTCGACGGCATCGATCGGATAGACGATCGACCAGATCGACGCCTCGGTCGCGCCGCCCATGCTGATCAGTCTCACGCCGGATACGAGTGAGCGAATCCGATCGGGCAACGGGACCGGGATCCAATCACCGCTCATCATCACGAGGCGCAGCGACGAGAGTGCGGCCGAGCCCACGCTCTCTGCGTAGTCGACGCACATACCGATCAGCGCGGGTACGGAGTTCCACACGGTCACGCGTTCGCGCTCGACCAGCGCGAGCCATTCGGCTGGATCAGGCGCATCGCTGGCGGGCGGAACGACGATCGCACCACCTGTGCCGAGTGTTCCGAACACGTCCCAGACCGACAGGTCGAAGTTGAGCGCGGAGATCGCGAGCACTCGATCGGCGCTGCCGATTCCGTACGAGCGATTCACGTCGTGGCATGTATTCACCGCGCCGCGATGCTCGATGAGCACGCCCTTCGGCTGACCCGTCGATCCAGACGTGAAGATCACGTACGCCAGCTGATCGGGTGTCTGCACGCGATCGAGTCGCTCCGCCGAACCCCCGTCGGAGAACGTATCGACCGCCACCAATGCGGTCCCCTGCGGCCATTGCAACAGCGGCTCGAGAAAGCTCTGCGTGAGAGCCACGCGACTGGCCGTGCTCTCGAGAATGAAGTGCAAGCGCTCGGTGGGCAGATGCGGATCGACCGGCACGTACGCGGCGCCGGCCTTGTGAATCGCGAGCACGGCAACGATCTGTTCCCACCCCTTCTCCATCACGACCGCGACGAACGACTCGGGACGCGCGCCCGCCTGTCGAAGGTGTCGCGCGAGCCGATTGGCGCGCGCATCGAGGTCGGCGTACGTGAGCCGGGTCGTGCCGGAAACCACGGCGAGTGCGGCGGGCGTGCGATCGCACTGTTGCTCGAACAGTTCGTGAAGGCACAGGTCCGACGGGTACGGCGCGCCGGTGTCGTTCCATTCGTTCCAGAACCGATCGCGCTCGGCCGGATCGAGCATGGGAAGACGATCGACCTCGAGGGTGGGTTGATCGAGCCCGGCCGCGAGCAGCGCGAGATAGTGCGACCACATCCGCGCGACCGTGCTCGGCTCGAAGAGATCGCTCGCGTATTCGAACGTCGCGGCAATCGTGTCGCGGCGTTCCTTGAGCAGGAGGTTGAGATCGAACTTCGAGGTGCCATTGGCGATCGGCACGTCTTCGATCTGCAGGTCACCCAGATCCGCGCGTGCCTCCTCGAGGTTCTGCAGCACGAACATCACTTGATAGAGTGGCGGTCGGCTGAGATCGCGTTGCACGTGCAGCGCGTCGACGAGTCGCTCGATCGGCAGGTCTTGATGGGCCTGCGCGTCGATCATCGTCTGCTGCAGTCGCGTGACGAGCGTGCGGAAGTTCGGCCCGTCTGCGATCGAGCCGCGAACTGCGAGCGTGTTCACGAAGAGCCCGACGAGGGATTCGAGTTCCAACTGACCGCGCCCCGCCGTCGGGACGCCGACCACGACGTCGCGCTGATTCGAGTACTTCGCGAGCAACAAGTGGAACGCGCTGAGCAGTACCGCGAATGGCGTCACGCGCTCGCGCGCGCAGAACTCACGCAGCCGACGCGTGGTGTCGGCAGGAATCTCCCCGTCGTGCCGCGCGCCGCGAAACGACTGGACCAGCGGGCGAGGCCGATCCGTCGGAAGTTCGAGCGTGGTCGGTGCGCCATCGAGATGGGTACGCCAGAACGCGATGTGACCCTCCAGTTCGGGCCCCTCCATCCGTTGCCGATGCCACGCGGCGTAATCGTCGTATTGCAGCGGCAGCGGCGCCAGCTTCGGCCGCTCGCCGCGGGCGAACGAGTGATACGCCATCGTGATTTCACGCGCAGCGATGGTCATCGACCATCCGTCGGACACCGCGTGATGCATGACCAGTAGAAGGATCTGGTCCTCGTCGCCCATCCCGAGAAGCAGCGCGCGAAAGAGCGGGCCGCGCTCCAGATCGAAAGAGCGTTGCGCCTCGGCGCGGAGCCGATCGCGTGCTTCGACTTCTCGAGTCGCCACGGAGCCGGGCGGCAGCTCGACCCGCTCGAGCCGGATCGCATCGACGGGTAGAAGCTCCTGGACCGGCCGCCCCTCGCGCGACGGAAACGACGCACGCAACACCTGATGACGCTCCGCCACCCAGCGCACGCTCTGTTCGAGCGCATCGGAGTCGAGTCGTCCGCGCATCCGGATGCCGACCACGATGTTGTATGCAGCGGACCCGGGGACGAGTTTGTCGAGAAACCAGAGTCGCTCTTGCGCGTACGAGAGCGGCGCCGGACCGTCCGCCCGTTTGGGAATCACCCCTGCACTGGCGACGGTCTTCTTGTGACCCGCGAGCCGCTGACGAAGCAGTTCTTGCTTCGCCGTAGAGAGATTCGCGCGACGTGATGCGTTGTCATCCTGATCAGTCATCGACGTTCCGACCTTTTGCAACGAGCGCCTCGGCGTCCTCGTCGGAGAGACTCTCGATCTCTTTCAAGATCGCTGTTTCCACGACGTCGGCGAGCGCGGCGACGGTGGGATGCTCGAAGAGACTGCGCACGGGAACATCGATCTCGAACGCGACCCGGATCCGTGAGATCACGCGCATCGCCAGAAGCGAGTGTCCCCCGAGCGCGAAGAAATCGTCGTGCACACTCACGCGTTCGACGCCGAGCACATCGCGCCAGATGCTCGCCATCGACGCTTCGGTCTCGGTCCGCGGTTCGACGAAGACGACGTCGGCACCATTCTCGGTCGTCGGACGCGGAAGCGACTTGCGGTCGATCTTCCCGCTCGGCGTAAGCGGTAGCGCATCGAGCACCACCACGGCGTTCGGCACCATGTACTCCGGCATCCGGCGGCGTGCGTCGTCGCGGATCGTGCTTGCGGCGACGGACTTCCCCTCGTGGGTCGACACGTACGCGATCAGTCGTCGATCGCCGGGCGTGTCTTCGCGAACGACGACGGCGACTTCGCGGACCGCGGGATTCGACGCGATCACCGATTCGATCTCGCCCAACTCGACGCGGAAGCCACGCAGCTTGACCTGATGGTCCATGCGCCCGACGAACTCGATCGCTCCGTCCTCGCGCTGTCGCACGCGGTCGCCGGTGCGATAGAGCCGACGTCCTGCTCGGAGCGAGAACGGATCGGGCACGAAGCGGTCCGCGGTGAGATCCGCACGCTCGTGATACCCGCGTCCGACCTGTTCGCCGCCGAGGAACAACTCGCCCGGCACACCGATCGGCACTGGCGACATCCATGCGTCGAGCACGTACGCGCTCGTGTTGGCCACCGCGTGACCGATGGGAACCATCGCCTCGCGCTCGTGTCGCTGCACGACGTGAAATACAGTGTCGATCGCCGTCTCGGTCGGCCCGTACAGATTGACCAGTGTGCACGCGGGGAACGTGGCGAAGAACTCGTCACGGAGCGACCCGGTGAGGGGTTCGCCTCCGCAGAACACCCGCTTCAGTGTGCCGCACGCGGCGAACTCGCCATCGTCGAGAAGAACCCGGAGCATGGTGGGCACGAGCTGTAGCGTGGTGATACCGGCGCGCCGTACTTCGTCGATCAGCGCGCGGGGCTCCTGATGCGCGGTCGGCGATGCCATCACGAGCCGTGCACCCGCACAGAGCGGCGACCAGAACTCCCACACCGAGGCATCGAAACTGATCGGCGTTTTCTGCAACACCGCATCGGTCGGTGAAAGGGGGAATTCCGACTGCATCCAGTTCGTGTGATTCACGATCGCGCGATGCGTGAGCTGCGACCCCTTGGGACTGCCCGTCGAACCCGACGTGTAGATCAGGTATGCGACGTCGTCCTCCGCGACGGCCGCGGACACTCTCGCGTCGGGAAGATCGGCGAGGTCCGCGCGGCTGAACGGCAGCGCTCGAACATCCTCCGGGAGCAGGCGCGCATCGGTCCCCGACGGAACCAGAAGCATCGCCAGCGACGCATCGCGGACCATGTACTCGATGCGGTCGCGCGGATACGTCGGATCGATCGGGACATACGCCGCCCCTGTTTTCAGTACCGCGAAGAGCGCCACGACGAGATCGATCGAGCGTTGCATCGCGACGCCCACTCGGTCACCCGCGCGCACGCCCTCGCGTGCGAGACGTCGCGCGAGCTGATTCGCCGCGCGCTCGAGTTCGCCGAAGGTGAGCCGCTCGGGCGAACACTCCACCGCGATTGCATCCGGCGTCGCGTCGACGCGCGCTTCCACCATTCGATGCAGCGGTGCGAATGCTCCGAAGTCCTCGAGGGGATTTTCGGCGGCACCGAGCGCGCGCGCAATTTCGCGCTCGCCGAGCAGGGGAATCCGCCCGACGACTTCATCGGGTCGATCGAGCAGTCCGCGCACGAGGACGCGCAGATGGTCCGCCATGCGCTGCACCGTCGCCGCGTCGAACAGGTCGCTGCTGTACTCGAGCCCACCGACCAGCTGACCGGCCCGCTCGCCGAGCGAGAGCAGCAGGTCGAACTTCGCGATGCCCACGTCGTCTTCGAATTGTGTGAGCGAGACGCCCGGCAACTCGAGTTCCTCGGACACCGCGTTCTGGAGCGAGAACATCACTTGGAAGATCGGGGTACGGCCCAGATCGCGCTCGACGTGCAACTCGTCGACGAGGCGTTCGAACGGCACATCCTGGTGCGCGTAGTCTCCGAGCGCGTCCTCGCGAACGCGCTGCACGAGCGAACGGAACGATGGCTGATCGCGAAGGTCGGCGCGGAACGCGAGCGTATTGGCGAACAACCCGATGAGGGGTTGCACCTCCGGTCGCGTTCGATTCGCGATCGGTGTCCCGATGACGACGTCGTCCTGCCCGCTGTATCGCCCGAGCAGAACCGAGAATGCCGCCATCAGCGTCATGAAGACGGTCGCGCTCTCTCGGCGCGAGAACGCCGCGATGTCGCGTGCAAGGTCGGCCGGCCATGCGATCGCGACGCGCGACCCGCGAAACGTCTGCACCGCGGGGCGGGGTCTGTCGGTCGGCAGTGTGATCGCAGGCGGCGCGCCCTCGAGTCTGCGACGCCAGTACGTCAGCTGTTCTTCAAGTCGTTCACCATGGAGCCAGCCACGTTGCCAGACCGCGAAGTCGGGGTACTGAACGGGCAGTGGCTCGAGTCGCGGCGCGCGACCGCGCGTGAAGGCGTCGTATAGCGCGGCGACCTCGCGAATGAGCACACCGCGAGACCACCCATCCGACACGATGTGATGCAGCGTGACCAGGATCGCCGCGTCGTCGTCCGCGAGTCGCACGTAACGCACGCGCGCAAGCGGACCCTGAATCAGATCGAAGGGTGCGCGTGCTTCTCTGTCGATGAGCAGCCGGAGCGCGCGCTCGCGTTCGTCCGTCGGCAGTTCGTCGAGGCTGCTGCGCGCCATCCTCACGTTCGACGTCGGTGAGACCACCTGTTGCGGCTCTCCGTCCCGCGCCACGAACGTCGTGCGTAACGACTCGTGTCGTGCGACCAGTTCTGCCACGCAGCGTTCGAGAACATCAGGATCCAAGCGGCCCCGCGCGCGCACCGCGATCGGGATGTTGTACGCCGCACTCTCCGCATCGAGCTGATGGAGGAACCACAATCGCTGCTGTGCGAACGACAGCGGGATGCCCTGCGTTCGGTCGACCGGGCGCATCGGCGCGTACCCGACCGCCGTCGTGGCCTGCAAGTGATCGAGACGCAGCGCGAAGTCCGCCACGATCGGCGCTTCGAACACCCATCGCAGCGGAACCTCGCGGCCGATGTGCGTCTGCAACGTCGCGTTCGCGTACGTCGCGAGCAGCGAATGTCCGCCGGCTTCAAAGAAGTCATCATTGCGACCGAGCGTCCGTCCGAGCGCCTGCCCCCACGCGTCTGCGACGATTCGTTCCGACTCGGTACGCGGCGGTTCGTGCGTCGCCGCTTCGACCTCGAGGGAATGCTCCGGCGCGGGCAAGGAAGACGTGTCGATCTTTCCGGTCGCCGTCCGTGGGAAAGCATCGAGAACTACGAACCGCGAGGGGATCATGTACTCGGGCAGCGCGTGCTGCAGCGCCGAGCGTATGTCGGACATCTGCAATGCCTCTCGCGCTCGCGGGACGACGTACGCGATCAGACGCTGCTCCCCGCCATCCGACGCAACGGCGCGAACGATCGCGTCGGCGATCGACGAGAGCGCGCGCAACGCCGCTTCGACTTCGCCGACTTCGACGCGGAAGCCGCGAATCTTTGTCTGCGAGTCGACGCGCCCGAGGTGTTCCAGTGAGCCATCGGCACGCATGCGCGCGAGATCGCCGGTTCGGTACATCCTCGCGCCGGGAAGACTCGAGATGGAGTCGGGAACGAATCGCTCGACGGTCAATTCACTACGACCGAGATAGCCGTCTGCGAGTGTCTCACCCGCGACGTACAGTTCGCCGAGCACGCCGACTGGCACCGCACGCCTGTGCGCATCGAGCACGTAGAGCCCGCACGGCGCGAGCGACATGCCGATCGGGATGCGAGCACGACCCGGCGCCCAGTCTTCGGCAACGATCCGATGCGTCGCGACGATGCCGGTGGTTTCGGTCTGCCCGTACATGTTCACGAGTTGTGCCGGGTGCGCGAATTCGCGCGCCCAGATGCGCGGGATATCGACGGGGAGCGGCTCGCTCGCAGAGACGATGAGTCGCACTGCGTTTCGCAGCGCCTCGCGACGAGCCTCGGCGTCCAGACGCGCAATCGCCTCTTCGACAACGCGCCAGTACGAAGGCACCAGGTCGAGCACGGTCGCGCCAGTTTCGCGCGCCGCCCGCACGAACCACCCGGGATCGCGAATCTCGGATTGCGTCGCGATCCACACGGATGCGCCAGCGGAGAGCGGCACGAGGAGCTGGCGGACCGACGAAGAGAACGAGATCGTCGCGGTGTGGGCATAGATGTCCCGCGGCGTGATCCCGAGGCGCGTTCGCATCGCGCCGAGATACGCGCCGAGGCTGCCGTGCGACACGACGACGCCCTTCGGAACCCCGGTCGAGCCGGATGTGTAGATCACGTAAGCCGGCGACTCGGCTGCCACGACGGGCAGCGGGACCGGCTGCGAAGGCGCGTTCGGAACGGTGCCGAGATCGATGGAGAGAACGCCCGGATGCCCCGCCGCGCCTCGCGCGGAAGCATCGACGACGACGGCGCACGCACCCGCGTCGCGAAGCATGAACTCGCGTCGCTCGAGAGGGTACGCCGGATCGACGGGCAGCCATGCCGCTCCCGCACGCAAGATGCCCACCACGCCGATGGCGAAGTCCGACGTACGATCGACAGACAACGCGACGATCGCGCCCGGCTTCACACCGGCATTCACGATCACGCTGGCGAGCGCGCGCGCACGTTGATCGAGCGCCGCGAAGGTGAGCGTCCCGTCCGACGCGCGAACCGCGATGGCGTGCGGATCGAGACGAACGCGTTCGTCGAACGCATCCACGGGAGACGTTGCCGCATGGTCCCGATGCTCGGCTCGCCGCACCGAGACCGCCTCGTCGTCGCTCAGCAGCTCGAGTCGATCGACCGGCGTGTCCGGGGTTGCGAGGGCTGATTCGAGCAGACGCTCGAAGTGCTGCAGGAGGCGATCGATCGTCTCACCGATGAACAGCTCGGTGCTGTACTCACACGCAAGCTGAAGTCCGTTTGCGTCCGGCACGACGTTGAGCGACAAGTCGCGGCGCGCCGTTCCGAGATCGAGCGGAATCGCTTCGATGGTGAGGTCGCCGGCGGAGAGGGCACTCGACACTGCGTTCTGGTAGTTGAACGCGACTTGCGCCAGGGGCATGCGACCGAGCTGGCGCTCGGGGCGGATTGCTTCGACGAGTCGCTCGAAGGGCAGTTCCTGATGCGCCAGCGCATCGATGGCCCCATCGCGCACGCGACGCGCGAGTTCGGTGAACGTCGGAGCATCGGCAAACTCGGTGCGCAAGATGAGGGTGTTCGCGAAGAACCCGATGAGCGGTTGCGTCGAAGGGTGCGAGCGATTGGCGACTGCGGTCGCCACCAGAACGTCGTGCTGGCCGGAGTAGCGCGCGAGCAACACATCGAAGACCGCCAGGAGTACGGCAAACGGCGTGGTGCCCTGTTCGCGCGCGAAGCGATCGACCCGATCGCGCAGCGTTCGAGACAATCCTCGCCTCGCCACCGCGCCATGCCCGAGTCGTCCGCCGACGAACGCGTGATCCGTCGGCAACGCGATGGCCGGCGGCGCTCCTTCGAGACGCTGCTTCCAGTACCGGAGCAGCGCGTCGAGCGACTCGCCGCGTAGCCGCTCCTGCTGCCACGTCGCGAAGTCCGCGTATTGGAATTCGAGTGGCTCCAAGGTGCTCGGGATGCCGGCGGCGGCACTCGTGTAGAGAAGGCCGAACTCGCGCACCATCACTTCGATCGACACGCCGTCGGCGATGATGTGATGCAGCGTCAACTGCACGACATGCTCGTCGCGACCCAAGACGTAGAGGACAGCGCGAACGAGAGGCCCTCGTGCGAGATCGAACGGACGCGCCGCCTCGCGGACCAGGCGCGAACGAAGTGCCTCGTCGCGCGCAGACGCAGGAATGGTCGAGAGATCGTCGCGTGTGACGAGTTCCGAGGGCGCCGGTTCGATCCGTTGCATCGGTTCCCCGTCGACCGTGACGAACACGGTGCGCAGCGTCTCGTGACGATCGATCAACGATGCCAGTGCGGCGCGTAGCGCCTGCTCGTCGAGCCATCCGGCAAGCCGCAATGCGACGGGGATGTTGTACGCAACGCTCTCCGGCTCGAGTTGCTGGAGGAACCACAAACGTCGCTGCGCGAACGACGTCGGCAGGGGCACGCTGCGATCGACGCGCCGCATCGGCGCGGACACCACGGTGCTCTCCCTCGCAGTCGCGGCCGTGATCCGCGCAGCGAGTCCCGCGATCGTTCGCGTCTCGAAGATCCAGCGGAGTTGTACCTCGCGCTGCAACTTCTCTCGCAACGTGTGAACCACCGTCGTCGCGAGCAACGAGTGGGCGCCGACTTCGAAGACGTTCGCGTCCACGCTCAACCGGTCGAGGCCGAGCGCTTGAGTCCACGCGGCGGCGACGATCTCTTCGACGACGGTGCGAGGTGCAACGAATGCCGGTCCCATCGCGTCGGACGAATCGCGCGCCGGCGCGGGCAGCGCCCTGCGATCCACCTTGCCGCTCGCGTTGAGCGGAAGGCGTTCGATCGGCACGAAGATCGACGGCACCATGTATTCGGGCAGCGTTCGCGCCAGTGCGACCCGCAGTTGCGACAGCACGGACAGGCGTTCGTCGTGCACTATGTACGCAACGAGCCGCTTCTGCCCCGGCGCATCCTCGCGGACGATCACGCACGCGTCCACGACCCCTTCGAGTCTCGCGAGCGACGCCTCGATTTCTCCCAGCTCGATGCGGAATCCGCGCAGCTTCACCTGCTGATCGATCCGACCGAGGAACTCGATTTCACCGTCCGCGAGGAAGCGCGCGAGATCGCCGGTGCGATACATCCGCGCGCCGACTTCCGACGCGAAGGGATCGGGCACGAACCGCTCCGCGGTGAGTTCGGCGCGATGCAGGTAGCCGCGACCGACACCGGCACCACCGATGTAGACTTCGCCCGCAACCCCGATGGGCACCCGCGCACCGTGCTCGTCGAGGAGATAGATGCGGACCGCTTCGAC
>CBIHQZ010000045.1:0-13810 GCA_966212315.1 uncultured Myxococcales bacterium | reverse complement strand
TGAACGTCTTGCCGGTGCCGGGCGGACCGCGACGATGGGCGGCTGCGACCTGCAGCAACGACCCGCCTGTGAGTTCGGTGGACTCACGGTGCGCGAGATCCGCGACAAGCTCGATGCGGACGACGGACCGCTCCTGGTCGGCATCGCGGCGCGCGACGGCGAAAACCTCGAACTGATTCCCCACCCACGCGGCACGCATCCCGTCGGCGCGGACGATGTCCTGATCGTGTTGGCGCGGAGCGAGTAGGCACGCGGCCCACGCGATCGCCGACTTCGGTCGTGCAGCACCGTCGCGTTCGCTCGTCACCGACAACGCCCAGCGACGCAACGGGACGCGCCATCGCACGCGACGCCGCATCCGCCGCAGTTCGTCGCGTTGTCCTGGCACGCGCGATCGCAGGTGCCGCAATGCGTGCTCGTGCCGGCGCACTCGAACCGGACGGCTCGTCGCGTTGCTCGACGCGTGAAAGTGTAGCGGCGGGAAAGATTGTCGAGGTGTTGCTCGTACACACACGCTCCTCGGTCGGCCGTGTCACGGATTGGCTGACGAAAGCCGATCTACGCGGGCCGGGTTCGTCTTCAGGACGCGAACACGTGATGTCCGCAACAGGAGTCTCCATGTCGAAGCAGTTGTCGTTCTCGGTCTTGGTTGCCTTGGTTCTTTCGCTCGCAGCGTGCGCACCGACCGAAGGGTCGTGCGCATTCATGCAAACCGGCGTGCAGGCGTGCGCCGAATTCTCGGGAGGGCGTACCGACCTCACGCCGAGCAGTTGCACCTCGCAATTCAGCGGCACGTACTCGGACTCTCTCTGCGTCACCGAAGGACGCGTCGGCGGTTGTCAGGTCGTGCGCAACAACGTGACCCTCACGACCTGGTTCTATTCGGGCACGACGGATCTCATTCGCGCGAATTGCCCGGCGGGCCAGACCTTCGTCGCGCCGTAGTTCGTAACGAGCGAGGACCACGGAGAGAGATCCCGATTCTTCCGCCATCGTCGATCGGCCGCGCGCACACGCAGTCCGCGGCCGTAGGGGCCGATCCCGGTCGCGCCGTCGGCGGCCATGCGTCGCGAAGGCGGTCGGGATACGTTGGCGCGCGATGAACCCCACACGCTTCGGCGTCGTCGTGATGCTGGCAACACTGTCGGCCTGCGCCGGTCGCATCCAGGACGCGCCGGGTCGCGATGCCAGTCCCACGGATGCGGGGACAGATGCTCGGCTCGTCGATGCGCTCGCCGACATCGCGATGACTGACACAGGTAGCGACACCGTTGCGAATGACGACGGCGTCGACGTTTTCGCGAGCGATGCGCCGGTCGACACCGTCAGCGATTCAGCTGCGAGCGATGCATCAGTGGACAGCGGATGCATCGCCGGCCGCATCGCATGCGGTGGGACCTGCGTCGACGTGACGACCGACAACGCGAACTGCGGCATTTGCGGCGTCGCGTGCTCGGCGACGACAACGTGTGTCGGCGGCACGTGTCTCTCGCGCTGCGCGACGGGCCAGACGAGTTGCGGCGCACCCCGTGTCTGCGTGAACACGCAGAGCGATCCGGCGAACTGCGGCTCGTGCGGAAACGTCTGTGCGACCGGCGACGTCTGCAATGCCGGTGTCTGCACCACGACCTGCACCGGGACACTCTGCGGCGGATCCTGCGTGTCGCTTCAGAGCGATCCGAGCCATTGCGGCGCATGCGGAACGATGTGCGCCGCATCGCAGAGTTGCAGCGCGGGAAGCTGTGTCTGTAACTCCGGTACCACCCTGTGCGGTGCAGCGTGCGTCGCGACCGGCACCGATCCTTCGAACTGCGGCGCCTGCGGTCGCGTGCGTCACGACGCATCCCGATCTCGTCATGCTCACGACGGGACAGATTCCACTCCCCACCTACGGCATGCCGGACTCGATCGGCGATCGGGCGATGGCCGTCTACGACAAGGGCACCGGGTTGATGCGCGAGTACTTCAACGTCGTCAGCCAGCCGGATGGAAGCTGGCAATTCGCGGCATCGGGAATCTTTCAATCCAATCGTTGGTTCGCGGATCTGCCGAGCAGCAACTATTTCATGCGCCTGACGACCGGTAGTTCTTCCGTGGTCGGGATGCTCAATCCGATCAGTCAGATCGGTATCGCCGAGGCCCGCGCGGGGCAGATCAATCATGCATTGTCGGTGACGTTCCCGAATGCGGCGCGCGGTGTGACGTCGTTTCCGGCACGACAGAGCGATGGCACGGATTCCAACGTGAATGCTCCGGCCGAGGGCCAATGGTTCCGCATCGACCCGAGCGTGAATCTCGACGCAATGACCCTGCGGCCGTTCACTCGAATCGTGGCGCGGGCGATTCAGCGCTACGGCGGCTTCGGTGCTGACAAGAATCTCTGGTGCTTCGCGTTCAACACCGAGCATCCGATCAACGAAACGGCGGCGGGGCGGCCCGATCCGTGGGCCGCGGGCGGCGACATCAACACGATGTACGGCGGCATCGACCTGAACGACTTTCCGTGGCGGCTCACCCAATGGGCGCCGGTGAACTGGAACGGCCAGAGCCCGGATGCTGCGCTGGCGAGCCCGCAAAACGTGGTGGTCGTGATCAATGGCGTGTCGACGGTCCTGGGGGTCGACGGCGGCGACGTCACACTCCCCGCGGGCGCGAACAGCTTCACCATCCGCGTACCGACGGACACGATGAACGGCTTCGCGCAGCTCGACACGGTGGTCGCCGACGCGCGCATTCCGAACGGCACGTTGTTCGTCAGCGACTCGGGCTCGGGCCGCGTCACGCCCTGATCGGTCGGACCCTACGCGAGCGCGCGATGACCGAACCCCGCTGCATCACCGGATCGCGCGCTTCACGTCGGCGATCCGTCGCATCCCTTCGACGCGTGAGTCGACGACCTCGAGCTTGAATCCGAGCGCGAAGCTCAATGTGCCGCCGAACATGCGTGCCGCTAGATTCGGCGTCGCGCCGACGACTACCCCGGGTCGTCGATCGCGAAGAAACGACAACATCGCAAGCGCGGGCGTGCGCACGTCGGCAGTGATGCGCTCGATCTTCTCGCCGACGAAGAGCATCGACCACGGCGTTGCTCGCCCGAGTAGTTGCTGGCGAAGCGCCTTGTCGACTTGTTCGATCACTGCGCCGTCGACCACCGCATCGAACACGCACTCGAGCGTGTAGTCGTCGTGCCACCCCACGCGAAACGTGGTTCTCGATTCGCCGGGACTCGCACGACGGCGCTCGGTCGACATGGTGGACGAGCCTACGCGCATCGTCGTCGCGCGTGAACAGCCGCGGCATGCGCCACTTTGCGCGCTGCGTAGCGATGATCCGTTGTCGGTCATTTCGGCGCCGGGCCCCCAGATTCGTCCGCATCTCGCGACAGCATCGCGTCACCGGCAACGCGCTTTCGCAAGCACGCCTCCTCGCGAACATCGTCGCAACGAAGGACCATCACTGCCCGCGACCGATCGCGGATAAACTGAGCACCGATGGCGCTCCCTCCCTATCAACCCGCCCCTGGATCGCCCCTCGAGCGAGAGGCGTACCTCGCACTGCAGCCGCGGCTGCGAACGATGTTCGAAGAGGTCTATCCCGATCCGAGCGCTCCACGTGGCGTTGTCGTGATCCCGGGGCTGAGCCTCGATCGCGAGACGCTCGCGAAACTCACCGGCGCGCAATTCTACGAAGAGCGCCAGCTCTCGATGCTCGCCTGGCTCCGTCTCCCGCGCACGCAGGTGATCTTCGTGACGAGCACGCTGCTTCCCGATGCGCTCGTCGATTACTACCTCGGGATGTTGCCGGGCGTGCCGCACCATCACGCGCGGCAGCGGCTCACGCTACTCACGTGCAACGACAGCAGCGACGAGAACCTCACGCGCAAGATCCTCGCGCGACCGCGTCTCGTGCAGCGCATCCGCGACGCGATCATCGACCCGGCCGTCACGCATCTCACCGCGTTCAACACCACACCCGACGAAGTCACCCTCGCGGTGCAACTCGGCATCCCGCTCTACGGCAACGATCCGACGCTCGATCATCTCGGCTCCAAGAGCGGGAGTCGCAAGATCTTCCGCGAAGCGGGGATCGCGTTTCCCGACGGCGTCGAGGATCTGCACGACACGGATGACGCCGCGCGCGCAGTGATCGATCTCCGCCGCCGAAATCCCGCGTTGCGACGCGTGGTGCTCAAACTCGAAGAGGGATTCTCCGGCGAGGGAAACGCCGTGCTCGATCTTCCAGCGTCGACGCCCGACGTCGCGTCGATGCGCGACACGATCCAGCAATCGCTCCGCCCCGAAGCACCGGGACAGACCGCCGAGCAGTTTCTCGCGACATACAAACGCATGGGCGGAATCGCCGAAGCGTGGATCGAAGGCGAGTCGAAGTCCTCGCCGTCGGTGCAACTACGAGTGACGCCTTCGCGCGCACTCGAGGTCATCTCGACGCACGACCAGATGCTCGGCGGCGCGAGCGGGCAGGTGTTTCTCGGAAGCACGTTCCCGGCGCGGCAGGAGTACCGATCGATGCTCATCGACGCGGCGCGGAGCGTGGGGAGTTTGCTCGAGGCGCGCGGCGTCCAGGGTCGATTCGCGGTGGACTTCGTGACGGTGCGCGATGGCGACGTGCATCGTGCGCTCGCAATCGAGATCAATCTCCGCAAGGGCGGCACCACCCTCCCCTTCCAGATGTTGCAGTTCCTCACCTCGGGTGCTGTCGACGTCGCGACCGGTGAGTTCCGCACGCCGCTCGGCGAGGTGCGCTGCTACTACGCGACCGACAATCTCCAGAAGCCCGCGTATCGCGCGCTGACCTCCGAGGACCTCATCGAGATCCTCGTGAGTCATCAGCTCCACTTCGATCCGACGCGACAACAGGGCGTCGTGTTTCATCTGCTGGGTGCGTTGCCGATGTACGGGAAGCTCGGGCTGGTCAGCATCGCGCCGACGCTCGCCGCCGCCGAAGTGCAGTACCAGAAGGTGGAAGCGTTGCTCGATGCAGAGGCCGCGCTCGTGCCGCGGCCGGCGTGAATGGCGGAGCGCACTCGATGCCCCGCGGCGTCGAGTGCGCGCAAACCAAAGTCTCGCTCAGGACGCCGGAATGACGCCGGTACGGCCGGTGACGCTCTGCCAGTGTACTCGCGGTCCGTCGACGACCGTCTGACTGGCGCCCGACGCGGGCCGCCCGATCGTGACGCTCGATGCGCTGATGTAGTAGGGGCGCGTCAGGGTCGATGACTCCATGAAGTGCGTGCTCGTCACGCGGCTTCCCTGGAACTGCGATTGGAAGGTTCCCGACGAGAGCGCGGCGTTCGCGTGATGAAACGTGCAGCTGTCGACGATCTCTTCGGTGGCGGGGTCGAGGAAGTACACGCCCCGCACCTGGTGATTGGTGAACGTGCTGTTGCGGAACGTGACGCCCTCGCCCTCACCGGTTCCGATCGTGACGAGGTAACCGTTGCGATAGACACGGCCGTCGGTCCACGCGCGATCCTCGAAATCGCACCCTTCGAACACCGTCGCGAGCGCCGCATTCGGCGTGGTGCCCCCGTTCGGGCGGCCGTCGCTCGGATGGATCACGGTGCCGTAGATGTGCGAGTTCACGAATCGCAGGCCGGGTCGCTTCGCCCACACGGAGTACGACGTCGTCCCCCAGAACGTGCAGTCCGTGAACGTGCTGTACCCACCGTCGCCGACGTCCGCGAGCATCCCCGCGCCGGCGTTGTCGACGAACTCGCAGCGCGTGAACTGACCGTCGCGCGACATCTCCGTCGTCCCTGCGTTCGGCTCGATGTCGATCCCGGCACGCGGACGCGACGCGAGCGGCATGTTGTCTCCTAGTCCACCGCCGTGATTGATGGCACGGCCGGTGTGATTGAACTGCGAGTCGATCGCCTCGAGGCCCCAGCCGCCGATCCACGAGATTCCCTGGCGACCGTTGAACTCGGAGTTCACGCGTTCGAGCAAGTGCGGCATGCGACGCGGCGCGCGCCCTCCGCGGTACAACACGGTGACGCCGTCGAGCCCGTGGTGATGCGTATGCACGTCGCGAACATGTACGTCGGTGCTGCGGCTGAACGTGAGCCCGGTCGCGATCGTCTGCCGATCGACGTCGCCCCACTGACCGCCGAGTACGAGCTGCGTGTTGTTGCCGTCGAGTTCGATGCCTTCGACGAGCACGTTCGATCCGTCCGAGACTTCGATCATGCGACCCACGTCGGCACGTGCGGTGGCGCTCGTCGTCGGTCCCGCGACCGGCGTCGATGACGTCGCGCTGAACGCGCCGTAGTGGAGCCCCGCGGCAATGCGGAGCGTCGCGCCGTAGCCGCTGATCTGGAGACACGTGACACCGCTCACCGAGAACATCGGCACGGGCCGGAAGTAGGGCTGACCCGACGCCGCGCCCATCGTCTGCCGACCGACGCGGTACACACCGGGCGGGATCGTGAGTTCACCGCCATGCGCGTTCTGGATCGCGGTGGCCGCGCGACGGAGTGCGTCCGTGTCGTCCGCCGTGCCGTTGCCGATCGCGCCGAAATCGCGGCGAAGGTCGAAACGCGGATACGTCGTCGAGCAATTGTGCGTGACGGTCGTTCCCGAGTCGGACGATCCCGCGTCTGTCATGCCCGTTCCCGCGTCGCGCGTGCCCGTATCCGCAACGCCGGTATCCACGGTCGGAACGTCGACGAAGCCGGCATCGATGGTGGTCGACGCATCGGGATCCTCGAGTGGCGAATCCGCCGATGGCACGTCGTCGGGGGAGTAGCCGTCTTCGATGAGCACATCCGGCAGCGGCTCGGCGTCGTCCTCCGTGAACGCATCGTCCTCGGTGAACGCATCGTCCTCTACGACGGCATCTTCGCCGCCGCCGTCACTCGGCGTCGCGCCATCCGTGCCTCTCGCGTCGGCGACATCCGTGGACGCCGATCCGTCGTCGCCGGTCTGGTTCGTGGGCCCGCACGCACTCGCGACGAGCGACATCGCCAGTGCGACCAGCATGGCGTGATGAGGACCTCGGTGCTTCGTGATGGGGAATTTCATACGGCCTCGTGTCGAAGGAGTTGCATCAGATGGTTCCGAGACCATGCTGACTTCAAGTTTCGGGCCGAGCATCGGGAGCCGATCCGCAGCGGCAGTTGAGGCAGTGGGCGCCATCTTCGCGCTTGCGCCGCCTTCGATCGGGTCGCGCGCCGTCGCCTTCGAGCGACACGTGTATCTGGCGGGCGACAGCGCGAACATCGCTCTCTGGCGATGCCCGCGCGTGACCACTTCGTCGCCTGCGACGGGCCTGGAGGCGTTACTTCGCGGCTTGCGCGCGATCGATCATCGCGTGGAGCAGGACGTTGCAACCCGCCTCGAGGTGCTCCGGCTTCGCGTCTTCGATCTCGTTGTGACTGATGCCGTCCTTGCACGGCACGAACACCATGCCCGCCGGTGCGAGCCGCGCCATGTAGACCGCGTCGTGCCCCGCGCCCGAGACCGCCTCCATGTGCGAGTACCCGAGCGTCTTGGCGGCGGACTCCACCGCGGACACGCAACCCTTCTCGAACGGGCACGGCGGGAAGTACGACACCTGCTCGATGCTGATCTTCAGCCCCGACTCCTGCGCCGTCTTGTCGATGAACGCGCGGATCTCGCGATCCATCGTGTCGAGCCGTTCGTTGTCGACGTTGCGAAGGTCGATCGAGAACTTCACCCGCCCCGGAATCACGTTGCGGCTGTTCGGGAAGACCTGCACGAAGCCGACGGTGCCGCGCCCGTACGGCGGGTAGCGGTTCGCGATCGCAACGACCTCCTGCATCACGCGCGTCGCGATCTGCATCGCGTCTTTGCGCAGTCCCATCGGTGTCGGCCCCGCGTGGGCTTCCATGCCGGTCACCACGCAGTCGTACCAGCGCAAACCGAGGACGCCCGTCACGACACCGATGGTGATGCCTGCGTCTTCGAGCACGGGTCCTTGTTCGATGTGCGCTTCGAAGTACGCGCCGAGGGGATGCTTGCCGGGCTCTTCGTCGCCCACGTATCCGATGCGTTTCAGTTCCTCGCCGACCGTCTTTCCGTCGACGTCTTTCGCGGCATAGACCGACTCGAGACTGAACGCGCCGGCGAACACTCCCGAGCCCATCATCACGGGGACGAAGCGCGAGCCTTCTTCGTTGGTCCAGAAGATCACCTCGATGGGCGCTTCGGTTTCGATCTTGTGATCGTTGAGCGTGCGCACGACTTCGAGCCCCGCGAGCACGCCGTAGTTCCCGTCGAACTTGCCGCCGGTGGGCTGCGTGTCGATGTGACTGCCGCATGCGATGGGCGGAAGCGACGGGTTCTTTCCCGCGCGACGCATGAAGACGTTGCCGATCTTGTCGATCGTCACGCTCATGCCGGCCTGCTTCGCCCACGACACGACGAGGTCGCGGCCTTGTCGGTCGAGATCCGTCAGCGCGAGACGGCAGACGCCGCCTTTCGGCGTGCCGCCGATGCGTGCGAGTTCCATCAACGACGTCCAGAGTCGATCGCCGTTCACGACCAATGCGGTGTTCGAGGGCTTGGTGCTCATGGGCGCGGATCGTACACCGGCGATGCGGAGGCGCGCGCGAGAGACTCGGTGACGCGATGCGCCGTGCGTTCGTCGCAAGAATCACGGTGAAGGATCGCTACTGGACGACCACGCCAAACCACTGGCGAACATCCGTCGCGGTCGGTGAGGCGAGTGTCACAGCCGGTATCGTCGACAGCCCGGCGGCGCTTCCGAGGTACAGGTAGGCCGTGCCGCCGGTGTCCGGGTTCGACGGCGCGCTGACGACCACGTCCGCGATGCCATCACCGTTCACATCGCCCGCGCCGGCGATCGAATGGCCGAAGCTGTCGAGGTACGTGAGCGTCGTGATCGTGATGCTGCGAGGTGTGCTGCTCGCGAGGGCGCCCGGGTAGATGTAGATCGTCCCCTCGCCGCCATGGTGAAACGGCCCGTTCGGGGCACCCACTGCAAGATCGTCGTGTCCGTCGCCGTCGACGTCGCCGATTCCTCCCACCGATTGCGCGAAGCCGTCGGCATTGTCGCCGGTCTCGACGATCGTCTGCGCCGGCATTGTGATCAGGCCACTGGCGCTGCCGCGATAGACGAACACGTGCGCGAGCTGCCCGAGCCAACGCAACGGCGAGCCGACTGCAATGTCGCCGTAACCGTCGCCATCGATGTCTCCGAGAACGCTGAGCACATTGAAGTGCCCGTTCTGCCTGCCGTCCTGAACCTCGGTCGATGCGACGAACGGTGCTGACGACGACACGGACCCAGCGGTGTTTCCGGCGAGAAAGTAGAGACCCGCGGTGTTCGACACGATCACGTCGCCGAGCCCGTCGCCGTCGATGTCGACACCGCCGAGTACCGCCGTTTCGCCTGCGGCCCCTGCGTCGAACGTCGCGTCGGGCGTTGCACGCAGCCCGCTGCTCGAACCGAAGTACAGATAGGCGCGCTGCGCCATGCCGCAGCCGACTACGACGTCGGCGTACCCGTCACCGTTGAAGTCCCCCGCCGGTGCGATCGAGAATCCAATGGTGTCATTCGGTCGCACGCATCCGCTCGCGATGTCGAACCACGTGGACGTCGGTGTCGCGCCGGTTCTCGACGGAGACGCGATGTAGAAGCCAGGCAGCGCTGTACTGCTGTTCCTCGTGATAGCCGCTACAGCGAGGTCGGGAACGCCGTCGCCATTCACGTCGCCGACGTCGGCCATCCGTACGATCTGTGAAAACCCGACGACGGATTGCGGCGAGCACCATGTCCACGACGGCGCCGCCGGGATCGTTCGTGTCGCGGTCGCGAAGTAGGCATGCGCGCATACGAGTGAACTGAACGCATTGAGCGCGGTGTTCGGGTTCTCGCCAACGACGAGGTCGGGAATGCCATCGAGGTTTAGATCCGGCACCGAGCCGAAGCTCGAATCAACAGGCGATTCACGACGGACGATGAACTCCCATGTGCTGGTCAGGATTGGACTCGGCGCACCGTGCCAGAGTGCTCGCAGTCGCCAGAAGTGCGCGCCGGGAGGCAGCGGTGTCGCGGCGCGCGCCGTCGCGGTCGTTGCGTCGATCGTCTGCTCGATGCGTGCGAAGTCCGCGGTCGTGGCGATCTCGATTCGGGTCCCGTCGGCACCGACGGCGGGTTCGAACCGGAAGGTCGGTCGAGTGCTCGTGACGTACGCCGTACTCAGCGGGCCGATGGCGCGTGGCTGCGCACGGCTGACGCACTGCTCACCACTGACCACGTAACCGTCGTCGCACGTAAGTCCGCAGGTCGTTCCGTCGCATGTCACCACGCTCGCGTGCGCGCTCGTGGCGCACGGGGTGCACGATGCGCCGCACGTAGCGATCGCGTGATCGTCGACGCATGCCACGTCGCAACGATGAAAGCCGGGAGCACAGCTCGCCGCACATTGACCACGACGACACGTCGCCACTTCGTTCTGCCCTGCGGGGCACACGATCGTGCAACCGCCGCAATGCGCGGGATCGCTGGTCGTGTCGACGCACACGCCGCCGCAGACGGATTGAACCGTTCGGTTCGGGCAGTTGGCTCCCGAATCCGGCGTCACCGGCGGAGTGCCGCAACCGAGAGAAGAGAATGCCGCCGCCATGATGAACGCGACGGCAAACCAACGAAGCCGATGAGATCGCATCGGACCAGCAGCTAGCACGACTCGCGAGCCGCGGAGCATCACGAACGATGCTCGTGCGGCGCGTCTCACGACGGGGAACATGCCGGAGATTCACGTGAGGAAATCGCCTCTGCGGCATGCGTAGCGAATGTCCATGAAGCCGGACAGAGCGCCTTCGTGTGCCGCACGGTCTTTCGGCGACGACTCTCGCACGCACGGTTCGTCGAGGAGCCCGTCGGCGTGCGGACCGAACGCGTGCCCGACGACGCTCGCAGCACGACACAGTCCTTTGACCTCGAGTTATTCGACCTCGACCTACGGTTCCACTGACCGGTGGCCTCGGAGGCGATAGTCTCACCGCGTGTCACGCGAGACCGCCCGAGCGATTGCACTCACGTTCGCCGTGCTCGCCGCGCTCGGTGTGCTCGACCTCGTGCACATGGGCGCCGAATTCGCGGTCGTGGCGCTGGGTGTCGTGCCGGGCGTCTCGATGACGACTTTCTTTGCGGTGCACGGCGCGGTGCTGGCGGTGTTCCTCGGCGCGAAGCTTTGCGTGCTCTATTCGTTCGTGCGCAAGCCCGAGTGGTTCGAGCGGATGCTCGGATCGTGGCTCGTGCCGCTGGGGCTCGTGGCCTTCGCGTTCGTGAAGTACGGCATCGGCGTGGTGGTGTCGTCCGCTGAAGCGGTGGCGATTCGTGTCGCGTGGGATCGACTCGTGGCGCGACGCGAGGAGCACTTCGTCGAAACCACCACCCGCTGGGTGACCGCGCAGCACCAACTCACGGTCGCTACGACACTCGCCAACATGACGTTGTGGGGAGCGGTTCTGTTGCTCGCGTACGGACGGTTCCGACGGATGTCGCGGGATCCGTGACTGCGCGCAATGCGATGGTGAGCCGGATGCGACGTCGCTCCTCGAGGACTCGGGCTCGGCGCGCACGAAGCGTTTCGCACGCGCAGCGCGTGATCGCCGAAGACCGCGAGCTTCACGGCCGTCAGTTCGTGGTGATCGAAAAATCCGTGAACTGGAACGTCGCGGGCATTCCCTCGGTCGACACTCGTCGCGGGGCTTCGCGACCTCGCGCAGCAATGGGGGATCACACCGGGGCAGCTCGCGATCGGATGGGCGCTCGGCAAGCAACCGCAGTTCGTCCCCACGCTCGGAATGCGGACGATGCCGCAGCTCGACGAAGCGCTCGCCGCGAGGCCGCTGAGTGCCGAGCAGTGCGCTGCGGTCGAAGCGATCGTGCCGCGCGGCGCGATCGCCGGGACACGCTATCCCGCCGCGCACATGGCGGCGCTCGATAGCGAGCGGCGGTAGACGAGGCACAGCCACTACGCAGACAGGCAGTGCTCGGGTGGTGACAAGGGGCCGGTGCACAGTTGCTGGCTCCACGTGAGGGCGCCGCCCGCATCGGCGATCACCCCGGCGGAGCAGACCCATCGTCCACAACACGATCCGGCCGGACCGCACACGACGACGGCGTCCGTGCAACCCGCGCCGACGGGCCCCGGCGTTGCGCACTGAGACGCTGCAGCGGGTGAGGCCGCGCCTCCACCGTCCGGCGAGGTCGCGTCCTCCGTTTGCGTCGCCGTCCCGCATGAGGGAGGAAAGTTCGAGCAGCCCGTCAGATGGCAGGCCGCGATGTGCGAGATGAGCGCGAGGGCGCGCGCGAACCGGATAGCGCGAGTGGACTTCATGACTCGCGTGTAACCGCCTCGAAGCCTCGGACAAGGCGGGCACCGACATCCCCTGCCGCGGCGCCCATCGCCCGTGCGTCGCTCGACCGCTCGTTACGGCGCGGTGATGCCGTTGTTGTCGAGGGCCACGAGCGTTTGCGCGAGCGCGCGTCCGTGCATCGACGCGGTCGTCTGAATCGTGATCGCCGTCTGACACAGGATCACGCCCTCGAAGTGCGCGTTGGTGTGAATCGTCGCGCGCCCCGCCACCTGCCAGAAGATGTTGCTGGCCTGCGCTCCGCCGCTGAGGATCACGTGCTTGTCGCTGCTCACGTCGAGGTCGTTGGAGACCTGGAAGATCCAGACGTCGTTCGCGCCGCCAGCGATGGTGACGTCCTCGGGGATCGTGACGCCGGTTCCCCATGTGTAGAGACCGGGCGAGAGCGTCATTCCGCCGATGTTGCCGCTGCCGAGATTCAGATGGTCCGGCAGGGATCTTCCGGCGGCGTCGGCATAGGCCGTCTGCATGCTCAGAATCGCGGTCGTCAGATTCGAGGGCGTGGGTGGCGCGTAATCGCTCGCATAGATCCGCCACGGCGACGCGACGGAGACCGACGTCGCAAACGCGTTCGTCGAATCCGCGATCAGTGAGAAGCCCGTGATGTAACTCGCCGCCGCCGGGCTCAATCCGAGGTGACCGCCCGTGATCGACGAGCCCGTGACGTTGGTGATCCCGGTCTTCGCGAGGATCACGTAGGCACCGGCGGCCGCGAGATCGGTCGTCGATCCGAGTTCCACGCGCGCCGGGCCGAGCCCCGCGTCGTTCACCGGATGGTAGGCGTCCGCAGGAACGGCGTCGTTCGCGACATCGACCGAGACGACGTCCGTCGCGGACGCGTCGACGTTCTGTGCATCCGATCCGGCCGCATCGTTCGGCGAAGTGTCACCACCGCAGGCAACCGAGGCAGACACGCCGCAAGCGAGAACCAAGAATCGAATAGATTGCATGATGATGTTGCTCCAAAAGAAGGCATTGACGCGCAGCGCGATAAATTCGCGACCGTCGTGGAGGGCGATTCGAAATCGGGATTGAAACACGCCCGTGCCGGATCGCGGTGAGAGTCACCGGCCGTTCAGGAGGCGTGCACTGCCTGGTCGATCGCGTCACGGTGCGCCCGGATGGCGCGGGGTGAAACGGTCCGTCAGGTCAGTTTCCCGAACGCTCATGATAGCGACGATTTCGCGCCACGCTACGAAATGTTCATGCGCGCAAGCAGTCGAGGACCGATTACGCGATGTCGCTCACGACGCGATCGCGATTCGTCGCGATGCAATTTGCTGATCTATCCGCCGAACAAACACCATTTCAACCGCCCATCATCGAGCCACCGGGCGGCCGTCACGGAAATCGGGCGCGGGTGATATCCATGAAGGATGAACCTCCACGGCAAGATTCTCGCGGCTGCATTCACCGTCACC
>CBIHQZ010000044.1:0-13995 GCA_966212315.1 uncultured Myxococcales bacterium | reverse complement strand
ATCCCATGCGAACGGAGCAGACGCGCGCGTTCCGCGATGTCATCGCGCGTCGTCGTGAGCATGCCGCCTTCGCCGGTGGCCATGTTCTTGTTGCTGAAGAAGGAAAACGCGCCGATGTCGCCGAGTGCGCCGCATGCGCCTTCCGCCGTGCGAGCGCCCGGTGCATGCGCGCAGTCTTCGACCAATGCGATGCCGCGGCTCGCGGCGAGTTCGCGCAGCGCGGTCATCTTGGCGGGCCATCCGCCGTAGTGCACCGGGGCGATCGCGCGCGTGCGAGCGGTGACTTTCCGCGCCACGTCGTTCGGGTCGAGCGTGAGATCGCTCTCGCTCACGATGTCCGCGAACACGGGCGTCGCACCGAGTCGTCGCGCGGCATTCGCGGTCGCGACGAACGTCACCGACGGCACGATCACTTCGTCGCCGGGCTTCACGCCCGCGCACTCGAACGCGATCTCGAGGCCGACGGTGCAATTCGAAACGGCGATCGCGTGCGGCACGCCGATGAAGTCGGCGAACGCGCGTTCGAACGCCTGCACGCGCGCGCCCTGCGTGAGCCATCCCGATCGAACGACGTCTGCAGCCGCGAGTGCTTCTTCTTCGCCGAGCGTCGTTTCCGAGAGCGCGACTTTCCACGCCGGTGCCGTCATCGTGATTCTTCCTTGGCCTTCGAGTCCGCTGCGGGACCGAGACCGCGCGCCGCGTCTTCCTGGGCTCGCGCGTAGTCGTCCGGGTTGCCGATATCGAGCCAGTACGCTTCGGTGCGGTACGCCTGCACGCGTTCGCCCGCGTCGATGAGCCGCTTCACGAGGTCGGGGAAATCGAGGTACTCGCCCGGCTTGATGAACGCCCGCGCGCGCGGCTCGTACACGTACACGCCCATCGAGACCTCGTAGTGCATCTCGGGCTTCTCGATGTACTGCGCGATGCGTCCGTCGGCGGCGATATCGAGCACGCCGAGCTGCAGCTTCACGCTCTTGCGATGCACCGCGACCGTGAGCGCCGCGCCACTCTCTTTGTGCGCGCGAAATAGATCGGCGAAGTCCAGCGAGGTGAGCAGGTCGCCATTCGTGACCACGAAGGTCTCGTCGTCGAGTCCGTCGATGCGGGCGAGGGGACCGGCGGTGCCGCCCGGTTCGCGATCACGCACGAAACGGTACGTCGCGAGTCCGCGCAGATCGGGGTGGCCTTCGACGTAGGCCATCAGCAGTTCCGCAAGATGATCGACCGAGAGCACGATCTCGCGAATGCCGTGCGCGACGAGCCGCCGGATCAAGATCTCGAGCACCGCACGATCGCCGATGGGAACCAGCGGCTTCGGGAACGCGACGGTGAACGGTGCGAGGCGGCGGCCTTTTCCGCCCGCGAGGATCACGGCTTTCATCGGGCATACTCGTTCGGGCGATACCGCTCGAGGTGCACACGCACGTGATCGATCGTGCGGCCGAGCCCTTCGTCGAACGACACCCGTGGCGTCCATCCGAGATCTCTGTTTGCGAGGGTCGAGTCTGCGACGAGGCGCTCGACTTCGCTGCCGGCAGGTCGCATGCGCGCCGGATCTTGTTCGACCACGCCGTTCTTTCCGAGCAGCGCGAAGATCTTGGTGGCGAGATCGCCGACCGAGATCTCTCGGCCCGTGCCGAGATTGAAATCGCGACCAGCGACGCTATCGACCGCGCGTCCTGCCGCCATGAATCCGTCGACGGTGTCGCCGACGTAGTTCAGATCGCGCGTCGTATGAAGCGATCCGAGCCGGATCGAATCGCGCGTGAGTGCCTGCGCGATGATCGTTGGGATCACAGCGCGCGCACTTTGCCGTGGGCCGTACGTATTGAACGGGCGCACCGTGACCACGCGCAACCCGAACGAACGCTGGAAGCTCAGCACGCACTGGTCCGCGCCGATCTTGCTCGCGGCGTACGGAGACTGTCCGACGCGCGGATGCGTCTCGGCGATCGGAACGGTCTGTGCGGTTCCGTACACCTCGCTGGTCGAGGTGTGGACCATCGAAGCGCCGTGATCGAGACACGCCTGCGCGACGTGGAGCGTGCCCATCACGTTCACGTCGAACACATTGCGAGGCGCGATGTACGAGAACGGGATCGCGATGAGCGCCGCGAGGTGGAACACCTGTTCGCAGCCCTTCACCGCGCCGCGCACGAAGTACGGATCGGTGACGTCGCCGGCGATGACTTCGACCGCGTCGAGCACATCACGCGGGACGAACTCGAGATTGCCGCGGTCGCCGCGCCCGTTGTAGCGAACCATCGCGCGGACGCGATGCCCTTCGCGCACCAGTGCTTCGACCAGATGGCTTCCGATGAAGCCGCCCGCTCCCGTGACGAGAACACTCGCTGCTGCCATGGCGTCGCCCGTATAGCGCGCTTTGCGAGGCTCGCGGAAGCGGCATCCCCTTCCCACGCGTGCCCATCCGGTCTACCACCCGACGCCATGATCATCCCCGCCCGCGGCGCCGAACGCGGCGTGCTGATGAGCTGGCCGCGACCCTATCCCGCGAACCCGTACCTCACGCGTCTCGCGGGTGCGCTGGCGCATCGCGGTGTGACGACGCGCGCCGAGCGATACCTCGTGCAGCAGTGCGCGGAACCGCGGGGTGCATCGTGGCTGCACGTGCATTGGCCCGAATGGATGTTGCGCGATCGATCGCGACTGCGCGGACGAGGTCGCGCGGCATGGTTCGACGGCTGGATCGCGCTGGCCCGCGCACGCGGTGTGCGACTCGCGTGGACCGCGCACAATCTGTTCGGACACGACGATCCTCACCCGGACCTCGCGCGTGCGAATCGCCGGCGCTGGCTCGCGCAGTGCGACGTGGTGTTCGGGCACTTCCCGAGCGCCGAACGCGACGTACGCGACCTCGGGTTCCGCGGACGATTCGCACTCACGCCGCATCCGCAGTGTGGCGACGATTACCCCGAGCCCCCGTTGCGCGCATCGGCGCGAGCGTCGCTCGGTTACCGTGACGAGCACTTCGTCATCCTCGCGTTCGGTGCGATCGAGCCGTACAAGGGCTTCGATCGGCTCGCCGCCGCATTTCGTGCGCACGCCCCTCCGCACGCGCGCCTGCTGGTGGCGGGACGGCCTGCCGATGAAGAAGCGTTCGCTGCCCTCCGGCGCGCCGCGGCCGGCGACTCACGCATTCGCGTCGACGCAACGTTCGTGTCGAACGAGCGCGTACCCGAGTTCTTCACCGCCGCCGACGCGGTCGCATGCACGTACCGATCGTTCTACACGTCGGGCACCGCGATGCTGGCGCTCTCGTTCGGCGCACCGATCATCGGCCCCGCGATCCATCACCTCGCGACGTTTCAGGGCGAACCGTTCTTCGTCGAATGCGCGGACCCCGATCGACTCGGCGACGTCTGGCCGCGACTCGCGGCGCTCGGCGAGAGCGATCGAGAAGCCGCGCGCGCATTCGCACGCACGCAGACCTGGGACCGCGTGGGCGACACCGTGGTGCAGACGCTCTTCGGCGCGGGTACGTCGCGATGATCGGCGCGGTGATGATCGGAGCCCACAGCGCGCGTCGCGTGCTCGCGCTGTCGACCGAATCGCGGGCAGTGCTCGCGCTGCAAGCGGCCGGTGCGAGCGAAGTGCTGTTGGTGGGCGAGGGGGCCGACGCGGCGCTCGCGCGCGTTCGTGGCGACGATCGGCTGCGCGTGCCGGTGAGTGCTCGTACCGAGTGGCCCGCGGAGACGGTCGTCGTGGGCGCGGATGTCGTGGTCGACACGAAGGCGATTCGCGCGGTCGTCGCATCGGGACGGGGGACGTGTCTCTCGCTCGATGACGGTGCGACGGTCGAGTACGCGACGAGCCCGGGGAACACGCTCGCGGGGAGCAAGAGCGCCGCACTCGCGGTCGGCGGCGTCGCAGTTCTCGTACGCGACGATGCGGGTGATCGCCTCGCAACACGCGCGCTGCTCGCGTCGCTGCGCAAGCCGCAGGACGGTTGGATCTCGAACCTGATCAACCGGCACATCTCGCTCGCCGTCACGCGCGTGCTCGTTCACACGGGCATCAAGCCCAATCAGCTCTCGATCTTCATCCTCGCGATCGGCCTCGCCGGCGCGTGGTTCGCGGCGCAGGGAAACGGTCTCTCGCTCGCGATCGGCGGCGTGTGCTTCCAACTGCAATCGATCCTCGACGGGTGCGATGGCGAACTCTCGCGCTTGCAGTTCCGCGGCTCGAAAGCGGGCGAATGGCTCGACACCGTCGGCGACGATCTCACCAACTATTCGTTCTTCGGCGGTGCTGCGATCGGTCTGCACCGGATGGGACTCGGCACGCTCCCGCTCGTGCTCGGTGGCGTCGGCGTGTTGCTCGGCGTGATCACCAGCGGCATCGAGTACCGATATCTCATCTCGATCGGTTCCGGTGACTTGCTGAAATACCCGCTCGGATTCGGCAAGGATCCCGAGCCGGCGACGCCCTCGAGTCCGGTCGCGCGCGCACTCGGGATGCTGCGCCCGCTCTTCAAACGCGACTTCTTCGTGTTCCTCGCGATGCTCCTCGCGATCGCCGGCGCGTGGCCCACGCTCGTGATGCTCGCGCTCTTCGTGGGCGGCGCAGTGGCGACGTTCAGTGCCGTGCTCGCGAGCGAGATTCGCCGTGCGCGTACGAAGAAAGACTAGCCGGCCGACGCGCGCAGCCAGTCGCGTCGCGCGGGCGGGCGGAGTCGAATGTGCTTCGCGAGGCTCACCGGCGAGTACGTGAGTCCCCGCACCAGTTCGCGCCATTTGTTCACGGGACGACCCGCCGCGAGTTCGTATCCCGCGATCGCCGAGAAGCCCGCGAACACCGACGCGAAGACCGGAAAGAGTCCGTAGATGCGCACCGGGTGCTCGCGCCCGACGACCCAGAGGAAGTACTTCGCGAGTGTGTCGACGCGTTCGCGCACTTCGCCGTCGACGCGATAGTTCAGTCCGCCCGGGACGTCCTTGCGAATCTCCATGCGCGCGTCGGGGTCGTACACGAGGTACTCGCCGCGACGCATGCGCTTCTGCAGACGCAAGAAGAGCGAGTGCTCGTTGTGGTAGCGAAGGAACTCGTCCCATCCGCCCGCGCGCTCGACGGCGCTGCGACGGATCGATGCATTGCCGCCCATGAGGTAGTCGATGCCAACCTTGCGGACTTCGTCGTAGGCGTAGCAACGCGGCTGCTTGAAGAACCCGTGCGAGAGCATGCGCCAGCGACGCAGCGCGGGAATGAAGGCTTTCCCCGCACGATGCTCGGGGTCGTAGATCATGAAGCCGTTCACGCCGAGGCACTTCGGATCGCGATAGTTCTTTGCGTGCGATGCGAGCCAGTCGGGGCCGACCGGGATGTCGTCGTCGTCGATGAATGCGATCACTTCGCCACGCGCTTCGCGAGCGCCGGCATTGGCCGCCGCGGCGCATCCGCGTGGGGGGGTCTGGATCACGCGAACGCGCGGATCGTCGGTCTCGAGTGCTGCGCGCACGCCGTCGACGTCGATGTCCTTGCTCGAGTCGACGATGAGGATCTCGAAGTTCGAGTAGCGCTGACCGAGCACGCGATGCACGAGCGCGCGCAACTCGGGGAGCCGGTTGAACGACCGGAGAATCACGGTGACGAACGGATCTGCAGTCTCCATGGAGGCGCGGAATCTACTCGATCAGCGCGTGCCCTGCAGTCGTTCGCGACGAAGCTCGGCGAGCCCTTCACGTCGGCGGCTGGTCGGGCATGCATGCCGTCATCGGGGCACGACGAGCACTTTCTCTCACGGCTCGATCGAGTGAATCGCATCGCACCGTCGAACGAGGAGAAGTTCATGATCGCGCCGACGCGATCGTCGAAGCCCGACGTCGGTCGCAACGATCCGTGTCCATGCGGGAGCGGCGCGAAATACAAGAAGTGCTGCGGTCACTGACCCTCAGCGCCGAACCTCTTCGAACACCGTCACGAGCTTCTTCGCTGCCTCCGGCGCGCTGTAGTCGGCGATCGCGCGTGCATCGGGATCGAAGGGGAGGGTGCCGTCGAGCAGCGCGCTCCATGCGGCATCGAGCGATGCGTCGTCACTCACGATCGTACCCGTGCGCGTGTGCGCGAGGATGCGCGCGAGTTCGGGGTTCTCGCCCACCGCGAGGATCGGCGCGCCCGCGAGGAGGTAGTCGTAGAGCTTGCCGGGCAACAGCAGCGGCCCGCGCTGGGTGCCCCACGCCGCGAGCAGCAATCCATGTGCGTTGCGAAGCGATCGCATCCCTACGCCGTACGGCATCGGGTCGCGCGCGATGACGAGCGCGTCGAGACCCAGCTCGCGCACCAACGCGCGATCGCGGTCGCTCAGCCGCCCGAGATTCTCCAACACGACATCGCGGCGCGTGCCTTCGCGACCTAACGCGCGTGCCATCGCGCGCAGTACTGGCTCGAGCGTTCGCTCGCTGTACACGTGGCCGAAGTGCACGACGCGCACAGGCGAAGCGGGTACATCGCGCGCGGGGAGATCCAGTGGCTCGAAGCCGTTGCGAATGGTGACGAAGCGTTCCGCGAACTCGGGATAGAGCGCGCGATACGCGTCGGCGAGGGTGTCGGTGGTGACGACGATGCGCGCCGCGTGACGGAACACGTAGCGTTCGAGTGCGCGTTCGGCTGCGCGCGCGAATGGCAGCTTCTGCTCGTGAACGAAGTTCAGCGTCCACGGGTCGCGGAGATCGGCGACGAACGGGATGCCGAACTCACGCGCAAGTGCGACGCCGACAAGATGCGCGGAGTACGGGTAGCTGGTGGTCCACACGACATCGACGCGACGTGCGCTCGCGATGCGCCGTGCGGCCGCGCGGGCATGCGGAAGGTGCACCGCGATGGTCTCGGTCGGGAGGGCGTCGCCGAGCGACACGGGACGTCCTGCGAGGCGCGCGAGTAGCGATGGCTTCGACGGGTCGGTGGGCGCCTTCGTGGGGGCCGAATGCGCCTTCGCGTCGGCGCGATTCGCGAGGTCCGTCACCCACGCGGCGTCGTAGTCCGCTTCGACCGTCACCCCCTGGGGAACACTCCACGGCGTCGGATCACGAAAGCGCGCGGGCGGTTCGCGTCCGCACAGCACCGTCGCATCCCATCCCAACGAAGGGAGGTTGCGCGCGAAGCGATACGCCCGCTTCGAACCGATCGAGTTGTGCGGTGGAAAAAGCCACGACACGAGCAGCGCATGCGGCCGCTCGGCCATGACTACGAAGCGGCGGGACGGTTCGCGGCGCGCGCGCGCATGACCACGCGACGCATCGATTCGACGCAGCGACGATTCTCTTCGGGCGCGCCGATCGAGATGCGCACGAAGCCGCGACGAAGATGATGGCTGCCGAGTGAGCGGATGAGCACTCCGTCCGTGAGCATCGCCTGCACCACGCCGTTGGCCGTGAGGCCGGTCTCGTGGATGTCGATCAAGAGGAAGTTCCCCTCGGTGCCGTACACCGCGATGCCGGGCATCTTGGCGAACTCACCTTCGAGGTACGAACGCTCGGCCGAGAGGATGTCGCGACGGCGCGAGAATTCCGCTTCGTCGTCGAGCACCGCGAGCGCAGCGGCGAGTGCCACCGTCGACACGTTCCACGGAAGCTTCACGCGCGCGAGCAATCGCGCAACCGGCGCGCTCGAGAGCGCGTAGCCGATGCGCAGACCCGCCAGCCCGTAGGCCTTCGAGAACGTGCGAATGATGATCGCGTTCGGGTACTCGTGAATGAGCGGCGCCGCGCTCTGCGCGTTGTCGTCGAAGCCGAGATAGGCCTCGTCGATCACGGTCGGGAGACCGAGACGCAGGATGCGACGGACGTCGGTTTCCTCCGGGCGGATCCCGGTCGGATTGTTCGGCGAGCAGAGGAAGATGAGCTTGGTTCGTTCGGTGACGGCGCCGAGGACACCCTGCACGTCGAGCGTGAGGTCGTCGCACATCGGCACGAGCACCGGTACTCCGCCGGCGACGCGCGTGCGTGCTTCGTACATCGAGAACGTGGGCACTGCGATGAGCACTTCTTCGCCGGGCGCGACGAAGGTGCGCACCGCGACGTCGATGATCTCGCTCGAGCCGGCACCGAGCACGCAGCAGTCTTCCGCGAGTTCGGATTCGTCGGAGAGGCGGCGGCGAAGTTCGGCCGAGAGCGCGGCGTCGGGATAGAGATGCCCGCGCGCGAGGGTGTTCATCACCGCTTCGACCACGCGGGCCGACGGCTGGAACGGGCTCTCGTTGGACATCAATCGCGCGATCGGCTGCGGCTTGCGACCCGTCTTCGGACGCGCATCCGCGAGGGTGAAATGATCTTCGCGATACGGACTCGCGCCGCGGACCCACGACGGCGAGAAAAGCTCCATCGCTTCGGCGTCGATCACGGGCGTGCCGCTCGGTTCGTCGCCGAGGGCATCGCCGAACACGCGGACCATCGCTTCGGCGCGGGCGTGTGCTTCGGGGGTGTCCACGTCGATCCAGCGCGCGTCGCCGACGTCGGTGCCGAAGAACAAACCGCGTCGCGCGAGGGCGCGAACACCGTCGCTCAACGAGGCATCGCCGCGTTCCACTTCGAGCCGCGCGAGTTCGTCGATGAGCAATGGCGTGATGCGGAAGACGCCGGTGTCGATCGCGTTGTACTCGGGGAGGTCTTTCGCGATCTGCGCGATGTGACCCGCTTCGATCTGAACCTTGGTGGCGTCGTCGAGATCGAAGCAGCGCTCGATGTCGTAGTCCACGCCGAGGGTGCATGCGCCTGCGGGAAGATCCGCCGCGGCAAGGCGTCCGACGATCTCCGGTGCGAACAGGTGATCCGCCATCGTGAGAATGCAGTCGCGATCGATGTGCGCCGCCGCTTGCAGAAGCGAGACGCCGTTCGACTTCTCCCAGAGGGTGTTCTCGACGAACGTGACCGCGAGTCCGAGACCGCGCTCTGCGCCGATGACGCGACGGATCTGATCGCCCTGGAAGCCGACGACGACGATCGCTTCGCGGATTCCTTGCGACGCGAGGCCGCGGAGGATTCGAACCAAAAGCGGGACGCCTGCGACGGGCTTGAGGGGCTTCGGATACGGCGCGTTGCTCACCAGCCGTGAACCGCGTCCCGCAGCGAGCACGACTGCTCGGTCGATGAACCGCCTGTTCATCCGTTCATCCTTCGGCCATCGACGTCGAATCGCGTATCCAAGCAGTCACCCGTCAATTCCTGGCCGTTGGGACATGATCTGGGCCAGCACTGAGCGCGGGGGATATCACAGCGCGGCAGAAACCCGCAATTCCTTCCGCCCCCCTTCCACACTGCGGCGAAATCGAGCTCGTCAGCGGTTCGGGGCGAAGCGAAGTCGGGCACGTTCGAGGTCTTCGACGTCGTCGACCTCCATCCATTCATCCGACGCCACGCGAACGGTCTTCATGACGACGTGGTCGAGCACGTCGTTGTAGACGTCCTCGTAGTACACGTCGGTCCGGCCGGCTTCGATTGCGCGCGCGATCGCGTCGCGCACAAGTGCGGCGGCAGCGGGTGCGAACCACTCGATGCCGATCGATTCGCCGAACGAGGTCTTCGGGTCGAGGCCCTTGCCGAAGCGTCGGACGCGACCGTCTTCGACGCGGACCTTCATCTCTTCGGCGGCGAGCACGCCATCCGCATCGACCGCGACGCGCGCGGCCGACGGGTCGTCGGTGGGTGCGAGCATTCGTTCGAGCACGGTGGACTCGAAGAGAACGTCGCCATCGAGCTTCACGAACGACTCGCCGCCGGCGAGGGCACCGAGCGCGCGATGCAGCGAGATGACGTTCTGGGTGGTGGCGTAGTCGGAGTTCGCGACGAACGTGACCGGCAGCTTCACTTCATGAAGTGCATCGCGAAGTACGTGCTCGAGATACCCGGTCGAGACGATGAATCGCGACACGCCCGCGTCGCCGAGCAGTCGCACCATGCGGTGCACGATGGTTTCGGCACCGACGGGAACGAGGCACTTCGGACGATCGTCGGTCAGCGGACGAAGCCGCGAACCCACGCCGGCCGCGAGGATGATGGCGACCGGGCCGCTCACGCCGTGACCGGTGCCGAGCGATCGTCGGTCGAGGTGCTGTCGCCGCCGAAGAACTCACGCGAGGCGCGGCGCTGCACGGGAACGATCGCGGCGAGGAGCAGGTTGAACAAGACGAGGCGGATCACGACGTACCACTCGAGGCGATCGAACATCGTGCACACCGCGAACAGGAAGATGTGCGTGCCGATCCCGAAGAACGACCACACCCGCATGAGCCCGCCCTGCAGGGCGCGAAATCGCGCGGCTCGCTCGGGGCTGAATGGCGGCATCTCGCTGAACCGCGCCGGGATGTTCGGATCGATCCAACGCATCGTCTGGCGAACGAGCGTGAGGTGCATCGCGTACATCCAGAATCGGAAGCTCTCGAACAGCGACAACGGTCCGCGCGCGCGGGCGGCGTCCCACTCGGCCTGCACGTCTTCGAGATCGTCGCAGTCGCGCGGGGTCGGATCGGTGTTGCGCACGTACACGTTCTTGAACTGGTCGTAGAGCGTCGTGTGCCGCACCCCTGCGAGCAGTCCGACCACCGCGAGAACGCCCCATGTGATGGCGGCCGGCGTGGTGAGCCCGAGCCGGTGCATCATCGCGAAGATCACCGGTGGCACGGCCGCGACCTGCACCACCGCGTCGACCATTCCATCGAGCATGCGTCCGTAGCGCGACGAACTCTTGCGCATGCGCGCGAGCTGACCGTCACTGCAATCGAGCACGGCCGATGCGATCATCAGCGCGCCACCGAGTACGTGATGCGAGTGCCCGGTGAGCGGCGCCGAGAGATACGCGCCACCGGCGGCGATTCCGACGAGCATCGACAGCACCGTGATCGCGTCGGGGGTCACGCGCGTCGGGTAGGCGATGCGTGCAACGAGATAACCCAGCGGACGATGAACGAGAAGGTCGATGACCTCTTCGACGTCGAGGTTCTTCAGACTCGCGCGGTACGAAATGTTCGTGCTCATCGATCGAAATCCGAGGTCCAACTAACACAACGAGTTGTGAGGGTCGAACATGCGCGCAGGGTTCCAAGCGACGAACGCCGGTGCTAGCTTGCCGCGCCGCTCAGCTGGGCGGCAGGGAAGACGATGCGCAAGGGACCGATCGAGATTCGAGAAGCGGCGGGGAAACTAGGTATTTTGTTGCCAGGCATGGGCGCCGTTGCGACGACGTTCATGGCAGGCGTGGAGATGATCCGCCGCGGGACCGCGAAGCCGATCGGCTCGCTCACGCAGATGGGAACCATTCGTCTCGGCAAGCGAACCGACAATCGTTCGCCGCGACTCGACGAGTTCGTGCCGCTCGCGAAACTCGCCGATATCGAGTTCGCCGGATGGGACGTGTTCGAAGACAACGCGTTCGTCGCGGCGAGCAAGGCGGGGGTGCTTTCGAAAGAGCATCTCGCCGAGGTGAAGGACTTCCTCACCGCGATCAAACCGATGCCGGCTGTGTTCGACCCGGGCTACGTGAAGAAGCTTTCGGGCACGCACGTGAAAACCGGCAAGTCGAAGATGGACCTCGCCGAGCAGCTCATGGCGGACATCGCGCGCTTCAAGAAAGAGCGCGGCGTCACGCGTTCGGTTGCGGTGTGGTGCGGGTCGACCGAGGTCTACCGCCAGCCGACCGAGGTGCACGCGACGCTCGCGAACTTCGAGAAGGGCCTCCGCGAGAGTTCGGACGACATCGCGCCGAGTGCGATCTACGCGTACGCGTGTTTGAAGAGCGGTGTGCCGTTCGCCAACGGTGCGCCGAATCTCAGCGTCGACTTCCCCGCGATGCTCGAACTCGCGCGGCAGACCGGCGTGCCGATCGCGGGCAAGGACTTCAAGACGGGGCAGACCCTCATGAAGACGTTGATCGCGCCGGGTCTCAAGGCCCGCATGCTCGGCCTCGAGGGTTGGTACAGCACGAACATCCTCGGCAACCGCGACGGCGAAGTGCTCGACGATCCGGAGAGCTTCAAGGCCAAGGAGGTCTCGAAACTCGGCGCGCTCGAACACATCCTGCAGCCGCACTTGTACCCCGACCTGTACAAGGGCTTTCACCACGTCGTTCGCATCAACTACTACCCCCCGCGCGGCGACAACAAAGAGGGGTGGGACAACATCGATATCTTCGGATGGCTCGGCTATCCGATGCAGATCAAGATCGACTTCCTGTGTCGCGACTCGATCCTCGCGGCGCCGATCGTTCTGGATCTCGCGCTGTTTCTCGATCTCGCGCACCGCAGCGGGATGAACGGCATCCAGGAGTGGCTCAGCTTCTACTTCAAGAGCCCGATGACGGCGCCGGAGCTGTACCCCGAGCACGATCTGTTCATTCAGCTGATCAAGTTGAAGAACACGCTGCGCTGGATGCGCGGCGAAGAAATGATCACGCACCTCGGTCTCGAGTACTACGACTGATCGCCGAGGTCCGAGCCCGTGAGCATCGATCCGATCGAGCAATTCAAGGCGGCGGCGGACCCGCGTGATCGCGGGTTCGTCGAGTACTGGGCGAGTCGGATCGACCTGAGTGATCCGGCCGCGCCGCATTGGATGGAGCACTTCAATCTGCGCGTCGGCGAGTCGCGCAAGATGGTCGCGCAGATCGAGGCGCATCGATCGCTCGCGGGCGCGCGCGCACTCGACATCGGCTGTCAGACCGGTGCGCTCGCGGTGCTGCTCGGTGAACGCGGCGCGAAGGTGACCGGGATCGACACGCAGGACTGGGTGGTCGAGGCGGCGCGACGGCGCGCGGCGGGGTGGGGTGTCGACGCAGAGTTTCGCGTGGCGAAGGGCGAGCAGTTGCCGTTCGACAGTTCGAGCTTCGATCTCGTGACCTTCGTCGATGTGATCGAACACTGCGGTGACGCGCACCAGTGTCTGCGCGAGATGGCGCGGGTACTGCGGCCCGGCGGCGTGGCCTACGTGCTCGGCCCGAACCGGTACGCACCCGAGTGGTTCGTGCGCGACCCGCACTATCAGTTGATGGGCGCGAGCGTGCTGCCGAACAAGCTCGGTCGCGCGTACGTCGAATGGCGGCGCGGGCGGCCCGGCTACGACGTCGGCGTGTTTCCGGTCGGCACGGCGGTCTCGCGCACGCTGCGTCGCTCGGGGCTCGAGATCGTCGAGTCGCCGATTCATGGCGCGGAGCGTTGGTGGTCGAAGCGCACGTCGCCGGCACTTGCGAATGGCGTCGGACTCGCGCGCGCGTGGGGCGTGGTCCGACTCACGTTCCTTCCGACGTTCATTCTCGTCGCGCGCAAGCCCGTGTCGTGAACGCGCCCATCGCGATTCCCGAGCATTCGGTCGAGCGTGAATTTCTCGAGTTCTGGGCGGAGAAACTGCTCGATCCGCGCGACCCGCAGAACGCGCGCTGGCTCGGACTCGAGATGCAGCAGATCGATCGTGGCGCGTCGCTCGCGGCGGAGATGGCGGCGCACGTTTCGTTCGACGGTGCGCGCGTGCTCGACGTGGGCTGCCAGACCGGCGGGCTCGCGATCGCGATGGCGCGTCGAGGCGCGGAGGTCACGGGGATCGATGTCGATCCCACGTTGCTGCGTGCGGCCGACATTCGCGCGCGCTGTCACGGCGTGGTGAATGCGTCGTTCGCGACCGCGAAGGCCGAGGCGTTGCCATTCGCGAATGCGTCGTTCGACGTGATCACGTTCGTCGATGTGATCGAGCACGTCGAGAATGCCGCGGCGTCGCTCGCCGAACTCGCACGGGTGATCGCGCCGGGCGGATGGATCTACATCCAGGGGCCGAATCGGTTCTCGCCGAAGTGGTTCGCGAGCGACCCGCATTATCGAATGGCGGGCATCAGCGTGCTGCCACCCTCGATCGGGCGCTGGTACGTCACGAAGATCCGCAAGCGTCCGCGTTACGACGTCGGGGTGTTTCCGGTGGGGGCTCGAGTGCTGCGGGTACTCGACAGGCTCGGATTCGAGGTCGAGTCACCGCGGGCGACAGAGGGAATGATGGGTCGTGCGCG
>CBIHQZ010000043.1:0-13998 GCA_966212315.1 uncultured Myxococcales bacterium | reverse complement strand
ACTCGCGCTTTTCGGCGACTGCCATCACACCGAGAACGGCGTGTGGGCCATCGTGCTCGACGACCTCGTTCCGGTCGTGCGCGACATGGGCGCGGTGAACCGGCTCGATGGACACTGGGCGATCGCGCACACCGATCCCGTCGGCGACCACCGTGTCCAGCGGTCGCCGGCGCTTCCGAGCGTGGGACGCGATGCGCGCGACGATCCGCGCAATTTCGTCGCGGGACACCCGACGTCGCTGCGCATCCACGATCCAGTGCTGTTCGACTACGACGGCCACGGCGAGTCGGAAATCGTGGTCGTCGCAGACGAAGAGACGGTGGACTACGGCACGGTGACCCGCGGGCGCGTGTGGGCTTTCACGGGCGACGCGATCGAACCGTATCCTCCCGCGCGGGACATCGTTGTCATCGCGACGCGCGATGCCGATCGTGACGGACGCCCCGACCTCGCGATGTCCGCACCCTACGTCGGCGACTGGGTGGACTACTGCAGCCGCCACAACACCGCAGTGGCGGGGCCGACGCTGATCGCACACTCACGCGCCGATGGAAGCTTCTCGATGACGGACGAAGTCGCCGTCGCCGCTGCGCGCGAAGTGTGTCCCGAAGACCCTGCCCCGATCGTGGTCGTCGATGGCTCGGGCGCCGTGGACAACGCGCGGACCGCACGCAACGTCGCGTGTGCTCGCATCCGAGGGATGAGCGCCGCACGCGTGGCGGCTTCGGTGCGATCGGGTTGTCGCCATGGATCGCGCGCGGGCGGCCGATGCACCGAGGGCTGCAACGACGTGGGCATGCTCGCGCGATGGGCCGAGATGACACCGCCGGTGCAGTTGCCGGCACCGCGACGCCGACGCTGATCTCGCGCGTCGGAGGGTCGATCGGCGCACGCGGCTTTCGCGCGGCAACACGCGGTGGCATCAATCGACCACCATGCTCACCAATCGGTCGATGCCCGAGGCCATGATCATTCCCGAACTCGGCTACGCGAACGTGCGCGAAGCGGCGTTCCTGTGTCGCGCGTTCGGATTCACGGTGCGATTGCGCATCGCGGATCACCGCGTGCAGCTCACGCTCGGCAGCGGTGCGTTGGTCGTGAAGGAGAAGCGCGAAGGCGAAGGCGCGAGCGCAGTGATGGTGCGGGTCGACGACGCCGATGCCCATTGTGCACGCGCGAAACGCGAAGGCGCGCGGATCGTGAGCGCGCCGACCGACTACCCGTTCGGCGAGAGGCAGTACGTCGCCGAGGATCCGGGCGGGCACCGATGGCACTTCTCGCAGTCGATCGCCGACGTCGACCCGGCGACGTGGGGTGGCTCGCGCGAGTAGGCGCGTGACATCGTCTTCGAGCGTTCCGAACCTCGGTGTACCGTGCACATCCCACTCGAGCACGGAGCGCCTCGCATGCCGGACTTCACGTCTCTTCGCATCGTTCCCGACACCACGAATCCACGCGTCGCGCGATTGATCCTGAATCGCCCCGAGAAGCTCAACGCCATCAACGAAGCGATGCCGCGCGAGATCCGCGCCGCGGTCGAGTGGGCGAACGAGACGGACGAAGTGCACGTTATCGTCGTCGAAGGCGCGGGAAAGGGGTTCTGCGGCGGATACGACCTCGGCATCTTCGGCAGCGGCGAGATCGATCATCCCTGCCAGCAGGAACGGCAACCGTGGGATCCGATGGTCGACTACGCGTTCATGAAGAAGAACACCGACGACTTCATGAGCCTGTGGCGCAGCGCGAAGCCGACGATCGCGAAGGTGCACGGGTATGCAGCGGCGGGCGGAAGCGACATCGCGTTGTGTTGCGACCTGCTCGTGATGGCCGAGGACGCGCGCATCGGATACATGCCGACGCGCGTGTGGGGCTGTCCGACCACCGCGATGTGGACCTATCGACTCGGACCGACGCGCGCGAAGCAGATGATGTTCACCGGCGACACGATCGACGGAAAGACCGCGGCGGCGTGGGGACTCGCGAACGAAGCGGTGCCGGCGGCGTCACTCGACGAAGCGACGATGAAGCTCGCATCACGCATCGCGGGGGTGCCGCGCAGTCATCTCGCGATGCACAAGATGGTCGTGAACCAGGTGATGCTCGCGATGGGGATCGAGCAGAGTCAGCAGCTCGCGACGCTGTTCGACGGGATCACGCGACACAATCCCGAAGGACTCTGGTTCCGGCGTTACGCGCAGGCCGAGGGATTCAAAGCCGCGGTGCAATGGCGCGACAGCGGACGCCCGATTCCCGAGGGCGACGAGGCGCGCGAAGCGATTCGTGCACTCGAAGCGAAGCGGCGCGGCGAGTAATCGGTCGCTCGAATCGACCGCGAATCCGGCGCGAAATAGCTATGAGCCGTCGTTCGGTCGAACGACACTCACCCGATGCTCGACACCTCACTTCGCCGTCTCTTCGTATCGACACTCCTTATCGCCGGCTGCGGATCACAGCCTGCTCCGACCGACACCGGCGGCGGCTGCGACGTGAATTGCACCGACGCGAGCGGTATCGACGGCGGCAGCTCGGACGCATCCATGTCAGACGGCAACGGAGGCAGCGACACGACGCCGCCCACGGACGCGGAGCAGACTGACGGCTCGACGCTCGCCTACCCGACCACGCCGCCTGCGCGCATCTGTGACGACACCGCGATGCTGAGCGGCCCGGCCACTGCACCCGCTGGCGCCATCGTGGTGCATCCGAGTGACAACCTCTCGACGGTCACCGACGACGCCCCCGCGGGGAGCACGTTCTATCTCACCGCCGGCGTGCATCACCTCGCGCTCGGGGAGTTCGAACAAGTGATCCCGAAGGACAACAACGTCTACATCGGCGCGCCCGGCGCGATTCTCGACGGACAGCACTCGAGCCTCTACGCGTTCACGCAGCACGCGCGCAACGTCACGCTGCGCAACTTCACGATCCAGAACTTCGGCACGCCCGGAAGCACCAACAACGAAGGCGTGGTCAATCACGATGCCGGCGAGGGATGGGTCGTCGAATACATGACGATCCAGCAGAACGCGGGCGCCGGTCTCTTCGTCGGCAGCGGCAATCGCATTCACCACAATTGCCTGCGCAACAACGGTCAGTACGGCTTCAGCGCGTACAGCGACAACGGCATCCGCGACGTGATCCTCGATCACAACGAGATCGCCGGGAACAACACCGACGACTGGGAGACGCGCGTGGACGGCTGCGGCTGTACGGGCGGCGGAAAGTTCTGGGCGACGACCGGTGCGACCGTCAGCAACAACTACGTTCACGACAATCACAGCGTCGGGATCTGGGCCGACACGAACAACGTTCGCTTCGACATCACCGGCAACTACATCGAGAACAACGCCGGCCCGGGCGTGATGTACGAGATCAGCTACAACGCGCGCATCGCCTGGAACACCTTCGTGCGCAACGCGCTCGTCGACGGGCCGACGAACCCGGGCTTTCCGACCGGCGCGATCTATCTCTCCGAAGCGGGCGGTGACTCGCGCGTCGACGCCCAGTTCACCACGCTCGAAATCGCCCACAACCACTTCGTCGACAACTGGAGCGGCGTGGTGCTGTGGGAGAATGCCGATCGATTCTGCAATTCGCCCGCGAACTCGAGTTCGGGCGATTGCACGCTGGGTGGCGCGGCAACGCTCGCCGCGTGCTCGCAGGGGATGATCGCGAACGCGCCGTATCTCTCGGACTGCCGATGGAAGACGCAGAACGTTCAAGTGCACGACAACCTCTTCGAGATCGCGCCGGCGAACATCGGCGCGAGCTGCACGCGCGACAACAGTTGCGGTCTGCAGGGCCTGTTCTCGAACTTCGGCACGTTTCCGAACTGGTCGCCCTACATGGACGAGACCGTGGAAGACGCGATCACGCTCCATCAGGGCAACGTGTTCGCGAACAACACCTACGTCGGGCCGTGGGCGTTCATGGCCCACGACCAGGGAACGGTGCTCGACTTCGCCGCCTGGCGGGCCGCCCCGTACAACCAGGACATGGGGAGCACGACGCGCTGAGAACGGTCGCGCTTCGTGATTGGCGTGATTCGCGCCGTGCGGTCGTGCGATAGAAACCCGCATGGGAAGCCAGCGTTCGCGCCAGAAGAAGATCGAGAAGCAGAAGAAGAAACGCGCCGCGGAGAAGAAGCGTCGCAATGCGGTGTCGCGCAGTCTTCCCGATGCGTCGGCGGCACTCGCGAAGCGCACCGCGGCGTGGCCGGTGGTGGCCGCGTACCTCTCGGCCGAAGCACAGAACGACGACCCCGCGGCGCTCGTCTCGGCGGTGCTCGTGCGCGGCAACACCGAAGGTCGCCTCGTGTGCGGCACGATGTTGATCGACCGTACCTGCCTCGGCCTCAAGGACGGATTCGCACGCGAGTCGTCACAGGAAGAGATCGACGCGGTGATCGCGGCGCTCGGCGATGCGCACGGCGAGATGGAAGAGACCGATGTGCTCACCCTGCAATCGGTGGTGTTCCACGCAGTGGATTACGCACGATCGCTCGGATTCGAGCCGCAGCGCGACCTGCCGATCGAGTTCCTCGGCGAGCGACCGGCGGAACTGAAGGACACGCCGCTGGCGAAACCTACGAAGCCGTTCTTCCTCGCCGGGCCATACGACGACATCGAAGAGATCACCGGGAAGCTCGCGCTCGCAGTCGGTGCCGAAGGGTTCGAGATGCAAGTCAGCGACGCTTTCGGCGATGACGACGACGACGACGCCGCGGACGACGAAGACGATTCGGTCGACGAGGCTTAGCCGAGCGCGTTGAGATGCCGGAACGCGCAACGCGATTCGGTGAATAGCTGGAATCGATCCTATCGCCCTGCGTGCCGTCCTTTGGCGTTCCGAGGGTGGGTGGCGCCGGTCGATGCGGCGCAAGTAGACTGCCCACAATGTTGCGCGTGCTGCTCGAATCCCGAGGCGACGTCGTCGAACTCTCGGACGGCGTGACGACGCTGGGCCGTGACGCCAGTTGTCGCATTCGGTTCAACGACAGCACCGTGTCGCGGAGGCACGCGAGCATTCGGGTGTTGGGCGGCGACGTGACCATCGAGGATCGCGGCAGCGTGAACGGCACGATGGTGAACGGCGCGCGGCTCACGGCCATGCGCTCGTTGCGCGACGGGGACGTGTTGCGACTGGGAGATCGCACCAGGCGCGTGCGAGTGACCACGCGCGCGGGTGAACTCGATTACGAAAGCGACGAGGTCACCAGCGATCGACTCGAAGCGGTTGCGGCTCCCATCTTGCCGAAGCGCGAGAACGCGGCGGCACGAAGCGAGATGCGCAACTGCGCCACGTGTCGTGCGTCGATCCACGTGACGGCCGCGCGCTGCGAGCATTGCGGTCGCACGCAGAGCACCTCGCGCATCGCGGCGGTCACGGCGGAAGTCACTCGGCCCGAGTCGCGCAAGAGCGAAGCGCAGACGTCGGGCATTCACGAGCGACGGGTCGAGATGCGCCGTGCGGTGCATATCCCGGTGCTGTTCCAGAGCGATGTGCTCACGTTCGAAGCGGTGGCGCGCGACGTGAGTGCGAGCGGGATGTTCGTCGAGACCGATCTGCTCGAGCCGGTGGGAACACCGTGTCGCGTGACGGTGCTGCCCGATGGAGCGCCGGCGATCACGGTCGATGCGGTCGTGTCGCGCGTCGTGGAGCAGGCGAACGGTGAGACGACGGCGGCCGGACTCGGGCTCACGCTCTCGAAGCTCGATTCGGAATCCGAGCTGTGGCTGCGGCGTGTGATCGGACGGCTCGACGTGCCAGCGGCCACCGCGCAGATGCCGGCTGCGGCGGCGGAGCGTCAGCGCGCGATTCGATAAGGAAACAACCTCACCCCAGCTGCCGCTCGCCCCTCTCCCTCGATGCCCACGCCGGGCGGATGAACGCAGGCATCGTCGAGAGAGGGGCTGGAATGATGGTGCCTGGGCGTGCGCCTGTGACGAGGTCGTACGAGCGTCGGAGGCGTTGCGTGCGCATGGGTCCGCGTGTGCCTCTGGCACGCGAATGAGAGGGAGCGAATCGCAGCAGCGTTACGGTCACTTCGTGATCACGCCTCGAGCCCACGCATGTCGCTCGCTCGCCATGTACTACCCCGCGCCCTCGACGTCCCCAGCCCGCCGCACTGCGCCGGGCGCAATTCACACTCTACGCATCATCCTTCGAGCCCCTCTCTCGACGATGCCTGCGTTCGCGCTCGCAGTGCGGGCATCGAGGGAGAGGGGCAGGCGGCAGCCGGGGTGAGGTCCCCTTCAACGCCGCGGCGACTTCCGCGCGGGACGCTCCTCGCGCGATGCACGCACTCGCGTTCGCGCCACGTACACGAGATGAACGCTTCCGCCGCGCCCTCCGCGCACGAGTTCGACCTCGAAGCCGTTGCTGCGGAGTGATCGCTCGAACGCTGGAGAAGCCTTCTCGCACCACACCGCGTAGATCCCGCCTTCGCGAAGGGCGCCTGCGACGTTGGCGCTCGCCTGCGCGCTGTAGAGCACGTCGTCGTCCTCGATGCGTGCCTGCGGGCCTTCGTAGAGATCGATGACGATCGCGTCGAACTTCTTCGCCGCGGAAACGCCGATGGCCGCCGCACTCGCGATGGTGCGCGACACATCGCCGACCACCACGTCGACGCGCGGGTCGTCGACAGCGCCGCGTGTGAGTGGTGCGAGTGCAGCACGACACCAGGTGACCACCACCGGATTCAGCTCGGCGACGACCACACGTGCATCGCGTCCGAGCGAATCGAGCGCAGCGCGCAGCGTGTACCCCATCCCGAGTCCACCCACGAGCACGCGCGCATTGCGCTTCGCCGCAAAGGGCGCGCAGGCGACGCGGGCGAGAGTTTCCTCCGAGCGATGCGCGGCGCTGGTCATCAGCACCCGGCCGTTCACGGTGATGAGAAAATCGCGATCGCCGCGACGACGGAGTTCGAGCCGTCCGTCCGGCGTGTCCGCTGCATCGACGGTTTCCCAGGGGCGAGTCATCGCGCGCGAGTGTGAAGGATCCGCGAACGAGACGGCAGTGCGATCACACGTCGGGCGCGTCGATGTGCGCTGCGATCCGCGCGGCCACGTCGTCGGCGTGCGTGAGGGGCGACATGTGACCGGCTCCGGCGATGTCTTGAAGAGAGCCCTTGGGGAGCGTCTCCGCGAGGATCGATGCAACGCGACGCGCCGGTGCGGGCGAGAGTTCGCCGCGAATCAGCAACGAACGGGCTTCGATGGTGGCCCACACGTTCGCAGGGGTGCGATCGCTGAGCAGCGAGACGACCTCGCCGTAGCAGACATCGACCGTCGCGAGGAACGACCCACGCATGCGCTCCGGGAGCGCCGCGAACGCGCCCGGGCCGTTCCAGAAGTCGACGAACCACGTGAGCCATCGTTCCGCCGCGTCGGGTTCGTGAGGCATCACCGCCGCGCCGAAGGGCATCGAGCGCATCGAGGCAAGCGTGTCGGCGTCGTCATCGCGGCCGTGCAGTACGCCGAACGCGACCGGTTCGACGAGCGATAGAGAAGCGATCTTCGCGCGACGATGGAGCGCCGCGACGATCCCGACGAATCCGCCGTACGAATGGCCGACGAGATGGACCGGCTCATCGATGGAGTCGATCAAAGACTCGAGTCCGACGACATCGAGCGAGAAGTGGAACGGTCGGTCGCGGGGCCACGACGAGCTCGCGCCGTATCCGAGGAGGTCGGGGAGGAACACGCGATGCGTCGGCGCGAGTCGCTCGGCCAGGCGTTTCCACTGCCGCGACGTCATGCCGGTGCTGTGCAGCAACACGACCGGCGATCCGCGTTCGCCGAGTTGATCGACCGAGATGTGAAGGGATCCGAAATCGATGCGCTGCGCCACGCTCGATCTCTCGGGCTTCGTCCGCGCGAGGTCAATGGGGGTGTCGCGCGTGCTCACTTCGTGACGACACGTCGCCCGCGCGAATACCCTCGCCCGCGATGCGTTGGCGGTGCGATCGAAACGGCATGTTGCAGGGTCTGCTGGCGATGGCATGCGCTGCGTGCGTGGGCGAGCGGCCCTTGGTGCGTTCGACGCCCGATGCCAGTGATGCAACGAGCGATGCGCGCGACGCCGCGCCCGACATCGCGGTGGATGCGCTTCCCGACGTTCCTCTCGCTGCAACGTGTGCGATCGAACCGACGCCTCTCGCGAACGGACACGTCACCATCGACGGCCCGCGCATTCTCGACGGCGTGGGTCGCACCGTGATTCTTCGCGGCGCGAATGCCGGGGGGCGCAGCAAATTCGCGCCGTACATGCCGTTCGAGTTCACCGACGAAGCAACGTTCGCCGCGCGTGCCGAGCAGCTCGCGACGCAACTCGAGTCGTGGGGGATGAACGTCGTGCGGTTGCCATTTACCTGGGGCGCGATGGAGCCGACGCAGGGAACGTGGGACGAAACGTATCTCGCTCGGTACGCCGCACTCGTCGATGCGATGTGGCGGCATCACCAACGCGTGATCGTCGACTTCCATCAGGACGTGTACGCCGAAGTGCTGTGCGGCGACGGGTTCCCCGCCTGGACACTCGGCAGCGCGATCGCGCACGGGCCGCCGCATCACGACTGCCGCGACTGGTTCCAGGGGTACTTCCACGCGGGCAGCGACGTGCAGATCGCGTTCGATCGCTTGTGGGCGAACGCCGATGGAATCGCAGACGCGATGGCGCGGATGTGGCGCGAGATGGCACGACGATTCGCAGCGCACCCGGGTGTGATCGGCTTCGAAGTGCTCAACGAACCGGGCTGGGGGACGATGGACAGCGCCATGTTCTCGGCGACGACGCTCCCGCGCTTCACCGAGCGAATGGCCGCCGCGATTCGCGAGAACGCACCCCGCGCGGTGATCTTCCAGGGCGGCCCTGGATCCGACGCGCTCGGCGGCATGACGTCCTTCACGCGGCCGAATCTCGAGTCGTTCGTGTATGCACCGCACTTCTACGATCCGCTCGTGATCCTCGGCGCGAACTACTCCGCGGCTGCGGCGTCGCGTGCGCGATTGAACGTCACGCTCGAGACGGCAGCGGCATGGAACACCCCCGCGCTCGTGGGCGAGTTCGGTGGTTCGTACGAGTCACCGGGGATCGCGCCGATGTTGCGGGACACGTACGACAGCTTCGATCGACATCTCGCGCACGGCACGGTGTGGGAGGTCTCGCTCGCGACGGAGCGTTGGAACGACGAGCGCCTCGACCTGCTCGACGAAGCGGGGGCAGAGCGACCTTTCGTGAGCGAAGTCGTGCGTGGTTTCGCGCGCGCGGTCGACGGCACGATCGACGCGATGCAATGGGACGCGCGGTCGCACTCGTTCGTCTTGCGTGTCTCGAACGGCGGAACGCACACGAGCGAAGTCTTCCTCCCGGTGCGCCACGTCGGTTCGGCGCCGCGCATCACGATCGATCACGGTTGCATCGCGTGGGACGCTGCGACGGGCGTTCTGCGCGTTCAACCCTCCGCGCCCGCATGGACGCTGGTTGTGACACCCGCGAGCTGACCGTCGCCGCCGACTCGGGTCGCCGATCGATCGCACGCAAGCGACATGTGTCTGTTCGGAGCCATCTCACCTTGGCACCGATGACCACGACGCTCCCGCCCGCGCAGCCTTCGCTCGCTCTCGAGCTGATGCGGCCGGCGAACCTCTTGAGTCTCGTGCGCATCCCGCTCGCGGGCGTCGCGATCGCGATGCGGCATCAACCGATCGCGGTCCTCACGCTCATGGCCGTCGCGGGCATCTCGGACATGCTCGACGGGTACGTCGCGCGCCGCACCGGCACAAACACGCGCGTGGGCGGATGGCTCGATCCGGTGTGCGACAAGATCTTCGTCGTCGCGGTGCTCGTCGCGGTGTGGATCGAACGCCGACCGCCCGCATGGCTGCCGCTCATGGCGCTCGCGCGTGAGATGTTCGTCGTGCCCCTGAGTCTGTTCCATCTCGGCTCGCCCGGACGTCACGCGCGGGCGATCGAGTTCAAAGCGCGGCCGGTCGGAAAAGCGACGACGGTGGTGCAGTTCGTGGTGCTCGTCGCGCTGCTGCTCGGCCGGATGCAGATCGCGGCGGCGAGCGCCGTCGTCGCAGGGATCGTCGGCGCGCTGGCGGGGATCGACTACATCGCGTCGTCCTCGCAGCGACCGAATCGCGGGGCGTAAGCGTGACGAGTCTCGATCACATCGCGTGAAACTTTCGCGCGCCCCCGGTGTCCGACCGCCTCACCAGGAGGCACTCATGGCAGGCGTGTCCGTCGACTCCAAGGGCGGCAAGGGGCGTAAGACCGTCGACGCGGCGATCAACATGGTCCCGATGATCGACCTGCTCATCTCGGTCATCGCGTTCCTGTTGATGACGGTGGTGTGGGTGCGGATCGGCGCGCTTCACAGCGAACAGCCGCACGGTCCCGACAACACGCACACGGCGATGGTCGACAACCTGAAGGTGGAGATCAGCGCGAGCGGATTCCGGGTCGGCACCACGCAGGTCGACATGCACGACGTGGCGCGCTCGCCCGATCAATTCGACGCGCTCCGCACCGTGCTCGCGAGCTGGCATCACGACAATCGCGCCACCCGCGACGTGCAGATCCAACCGGACAGCACGGTTCATTACGACGAGATCATTCGCGTGATGGACGTGATCTACGACGTGTGGAGCGAAGGGCGCCCTCCGCGCGAGCCGATCGGAGCATCGGTGCGAGTGCAACTGTTGTGAGAAGACTCAACCGGTGACGATCGTGCCGGGCGCGTAGCGTCGGCGCGACCATTCGCCGAGCACCATCCCCGCAGCGACCGAGACGGGGAACGAATGGTTCACGCCGTACATCGGGATTGCGACGACCCGATCTGCGCGCGCGATGGCTGACGCCGGAAGGCCGCTCCGTTCGCTGCCGAAGAGAAACACCGCGTCGCGCGGGAACGCATCGACGCCGTACAGCCCGACGCTCGCGTGTTCCTTCTCGATCGCCCACACCGGACGGCCCGCGACGTGGGCGAAGAACGCATCTTCGTCGTCGACGGTCACCACGTCTTCGTAGCGATGCATCCCCATGCTCGCCTTCGGGTAGTACGGCTCGCGTCCGATCACGACGATTTCACGCACGAGAAAGCTGTGCGCGACGCGAATGATCCCGCCCACCGCGAACGGGTTCTGACACGCGTAGAGCGCGACGGAGATGCCGTTGCGCAGCGGGGCGAGCACTTCGCGCACTTCACGCGGATCGAGATCGAAGGGTGGAACGAAGGCCATCGGGAACGGGTGATGGCAGTGTAGCAGCGGCATCGCGTGATACCGTGCGCGGCGTTGAACGTGCGGCTCTCGACGCGAACGAGGCTCGTGTTGCTGAGCCTGACACTGTCGCTCGGCGCAACGACCGGGTGTCGTCGACGTGCACCGAATGCGGCGTCGAGTGCCGATGGCGGACCGCCGACGGTACGGCTTCACCTGCACCTCGCGAGTGGATCGTTCGGCACCGAGGACGAACGCAACGCGGTCTTCGCGCTGAGCGATCGCGTGCACGATGCGCTCGTCGCGCGCCATCTCGGTGACGTGCAGGGCAACGAATTCGGCGGCGGCGAGTGCGTGATGCTGTTGCGCGGACGCGAGGCCGAACAGATGTGGCAGGCGATGGCCACGGTGGTGAGCCACGATCCGCTCGCGCGCGGCGGCTACGCGGAATTGCGCATGGCCGATGGTCGGATGCGGCGGGTCGACTGGTGACCTAAGCCGGCGCGGCGTCGAGATCGATGAAGAACGCGGTCCCTTTGCCCACGTCGCTCTCCACGCGAATGCTCGCGCCGATCGCTTCGACGAGATGCTTCACGATCGCGAGGCCGAGTCCGGTGCCGCCGAGTTGTCGCGAGCGGCCGGTGTCGACGCGGTAGAAGCGCTCGAAAATGCGCGGCAGGTGCTTGGCCGGAATTCCGTGGCCGTTGTCGCGCACCACGAGCACCACGCCGCCGTGATCGTTGCGTCGCGCCGAGACAGCCACCGTCGCGCCTTCGGGCGCGTACTTGATCGCGTTGTCGATCAGGTTCGACACGATGTGCTCGAGCGCGCTGCGATCGGCGAGCACACGCGGCACGTCGGCGATGTCGGTGCGCAAGGTCACGCGCTTCTTCTCGGCCGGGAGACGAAAGAGTTCGACCGAGCGTTCCACCGTCTCGCGCACGGGCAGCGGCGTGAGCGTCACGGCCAGCTGGCGTGCTTCGATGCGCGACAACTCGAGCAGGTCTTCGACGATGCGATGCAAGCGCTCGGCATGGCGTTCGACGATCGAGACGAACTCGTGCGCTTCGTCGGGCTTTTCCAGGGCACCGTCGAGCAGCGTTTCGGCTGCGGCCCGCACCGCCGCGATCGGCGTGCGCAGTTCGTGCGAAACGTTTGCTACGAAGTCGCGCCGCACCGTTTCGAGATGGCGCAACTCGGTCACGTCGGAGAACACCGCGACGACGCCAGCGCCCGAATCTTCGACGGGCGAGACGTACACGTTGAGCCGGCGCGGACGAAGGCCGGTGATGGACACCTCGCGCGAGACCGCGGTTCGTTCGCGCGTCGCTTGCGAAATCATGTCGGGGAGATCGGCGTCGTTGATGGCATCGACCGGTGCGCGGCCGATCACGTCGCGACCGACGTAGAACATCTCGCGCAGCGCGCGGTTCGCGAGGACGATGCGCCCATCGGTGTCGGCGACGAGGACGCCTTCGGCCATCGCTTCGAGAATGGCGCCGAGGCGATCGCGTTCGTGTTCGAGGCTCTTCAGCGACGCCGAGAGACCATTGGCGAGTTCGTCGAGTGCGCCTGCGAGTTCGCCGATTTCGTCGCTGCGATGCATGCCGGTGCGAACCGCGAGATCGCCGCGCATCGCGCGCGCCGAAGCGGTGAGCGAACGCACCGGACGCGACAACAGCTCGGCGGCGAGTGACGAAAGCACCAGCGCGGTAAGAAGTCCGAGCACCGCGCCCCAGAGGAGAAACCCGCGAATGGCGCGATGGGCTTCGTCGAAGCGTTGCCGCGAGACGGCGAGACGAATCACCCACGCGCCGTCCGGGCGATTCACGCGCCGCGCGACGTAGAGCAGCGATTCGCGCACGGTTGTGCTCTCGCGCTGCGAGAAGCCGATGCCGCTGCGAACCGCGTCGAGCACTTCGGGCCGCCGCCCGTGATTCTCGAGCGTCGCTAATCGCGCGCCGTCGACCGACGAATCCGCGACCACGCGTCCATCGGGCGCGATGAGCGTGATGCGCGCGTGAGTGGCATTCGACTGCGCCCGTACGAACTCGCCGCCATGCTGGGTATCGAACGCGCCAGTGGCATCGAGCGCGGCCGAGAGCATCGCGGTGCGGACGGCCATCTCGTTCTCGTCGCGCCGGTCCGATTCGCGATCGAGCGCCGACGATATGTACGACTGCGCACCGAGCAGCCCTGCGACGATCGCGACCATCGACATCGCGAAGAGCCGTCCACGGATCCCCCATCGTGGCAGTCGCATCGCGAACTCGCGCTACGCCTTCTCGACTTCGTCGGGCGTCGCGGCGAAGCGGTAGCCCACGCCCCGCACCGTGTGAATGTACGCGCCGGCAACACCGAGCTTCTCGCGCAGTCTCTTCACGTGCGTGTCGATGGTGCGCGTCTCCACCTGCATGTGAATGCCCCAGACGTCGTTGAGCAGCGCGTCGCGCGACTGCACCCGGTTCTTCCGCTCGTGCAGGGTGGTCAACAGTTTGAACTCGAGTGCCGTGAGCGAGATCTCCTGCTCGTCGACGTACACGCGATGCGCCACGCGATCGATGCGCAGCCGTCCGAACGTCGTTCCCGTTTCGCTCGGCGGGTTCACCGACTCGCCGCGACGCAGCACCGCTTTCACGCGCAGCACGAGTTCGCGCACGCTGAACGGCTTCACCACGTAGTCATCCGCGCCGAGTTCGAGACCGACCACGCGATCGATCTCCTCTCCCTTCGCGGTCACCATGATCACAGCGGTCGATCGCAGCGCGGG
>CBIHQZ010000042.1:0-14031 GCA_966212315.1 uncultured Myxococcales bacterium | reverse complement strand
CATTGCCGCCACGCGACCTCCGCCCGCGCCGACGGTCCGAGTCGCTCGGCGAGTGCGGCCATCTCGGTCAGCCCGCCTCGCTGCAGATCACGATCGCCCGACAACTGCAGCGCAACGTCGCGCGCGACCAGCGCTCGCCATCGCAGACCCGGTTCGTCGGTCAACGCGAGTGCTCGCTCCACCTGCGCGCAGGTGAGCGTGTCGGACACCATCGACGAGATCTCCGCCGCCGCGGTGAATGCCTCGGCCGCGCGGACCGTGTCGCCCGCGAGTTCCCAGTGCCGCGCGATTTCATCGGGACCGACGCCATCGCGTGCCGCGAGCCACGTGGCGACTCGCTCGTGCAATCGCGGCCGCATCGCTTCGGGCCACAGTGCGTACGCCACTTCGTGAAGAACGCCGCTGCGGAACGAAAACTCTTTGGTGAAATCGAAACGCGAACGCGGTCGCTGCACGAACATCTGCGCGCGCTTGAGCCGCTCCATCGCCGCTGCATCGCCACCCAGCGCCACCACGCCGTCGAGCCACGCGGTACGTCCGAAGACCGCCGAGCGCTTCACGAACTCGCGATCGTTCGCTTCGAGTTGATCGAGCTGCGCGAGGTGCGCGCCTTCGATCGACGGCGGAAGCGCGGCACCGTCGCCCAGTGATTCGGCCCCGCCGAGCGCGTACATCCGCCCGAGTTCTTCGAGAAACAAGGGCTGCCCGCCGGCGCGTTCCAGCACGAGTTCGTTCGCGTCGCCTGCCACTGCGCGCAAGAGTTTTTCGGCCGCCGCTTTCGGCAGCGCTTTCAATTCGACCACCGACGCACCCGCCAGCACCCGCTGCGACGATTCGCGCGCTTCGGGCCGGCCGAAGAGCCAGATCGCCAGCGGCAGGTCGGGCGCGTTCTCGCACACCTGGCGCAGCGCGCTCTGCGACGGACCATCGAGCCATTGGGCATCGTCGATGGCGAACACCACCGGCCCGTTCTGACAGAGCCCGCGCAAGATCGCCTCGAGCGACCCGCGCGCGCGATCCATCGCCGCGACGGGATCGCCCGCTTCTTCCGCCACCGCGGTGAAGATCTTCACCACGCTCGCGTCGACGACGCCGCGCAACGCGTCCATCACGGGTGCGAACGGCGAGTCGCGTCGAAAGGCTTCGCAGCGCGCCGAGAGAATGGTGGCATCGGGATGATTCGCGATGACTCGCTCCGCCGCCTCGACACGCAGTCGCGTCTTTCCCATGCCGACCACGCCGAGCACGATGCAACCCTGCGGTTGCGAGTCCGACGCCACCGTGTCGACGATCTGCGCGAGCATCGCGGTTTCGACATCGCGCCCGACGAACGGTGTCGTAAAGGCGGGGTGCGCCTGCTCTCGGCGCGCGTGAGGGGAAAGCGCCTGCACGCGCACGGCACCGCCGTCGAGCGCATGGGTGTCGTAACCCCCGCGCACGATCGAAGCGGTGGTCGCATCGACGAAGATCCCCTCGCCGCGCCTCGCCAGCGCCACCGCCTGATCGACGGCCGCGCCCGCGACATGCGCCGACGATCGCACCGCTCGCCCGGTCGCGATGCCCACTGCGGTGACGTTCGCCGCGATGGCCGACGCGAGTCGCACCGCGCGCTCGGGCTCGTCGCCGTTCCAACGATCGAAGCCGAACACCACGAGCAATCCATCGCCCGCGAGCGTGACGACGCGCCCCTGGAGTTGCCGCGCGATGTCTTCCACCAGGGCCGGCTCGCGCGCGCCGCGAATGAACGCGACCGCAGTGAGACGGCTCTCGATGGTGGCTGGCGCCGGATCGTGCGTACCCATCATGGTCGCGTCGAGTCCGGTGCCGTTGATGGTCGCGTCCGTATCGATCGACGCAGGCGGGCGCACCGATACCGAACGACGCGGCGTGGTCAGACCGCTCACGCTGCAACTCGCGAGGGCCGCGCGCATCGACGACGCATCGGAATAGCGATCGCCGCGCTGCTTCTGCAACGCGCGATGCACCACGGCGCACAGGTCGGCAGGCAGCTCCGGCACCAGCTTCGAGAGCTGCGGAGGCGCGTCGAAGAGAATCTGATAGAGCGTTCCCGGCGCGGTCGGCGCATCGAACGGCGGACGACCCGCGAGCGTTTCGTACAGGACCACGCCGAGGCTCCAGATATCCGAACGCCCGTCGATGTCGGGCTCGGCGCGCGCTTGTTCGGGCGACATGTAGATCCACGTCCCCACCAGCATTCCGGTGCCGGTCATCCGCCGCTCGTCGGCGAGTCGCGCGATGCCGAAGTCGAGCACTTTTACGCGCGTCGGCGTGCCTTCGCACACGAAGATGTTCTGCGGCTTCAGATCACGATGGACGATGCGTCGCGCATGCGCGGCCTCGAGCGCGTCGCACACCTGCATCGCGTACGTCACGGCATCGGCCGGCGAAACGCCCGCGCCCGAGATCCAGCCGTCCAGGTCCTGCCCGTGCAGCAACTCCATCGCGATGTACGCGACGCCGTCGTCGGTGCGGCCGAAGCCACGTCCGCCGACGATGTTCTGATGATGCAGATTCGACGCGATGCGTCCCTCGCGCTCGAAGCGTTCGATGCTCGCGGGCGACGAATCGCCGAGGAACTTGAGCGCGACTTCGTCCCCCGTGCTCGCCACCCGCGCGACGTACACGTCTCCCATGCCACCGCTCGCGAGATACCGCACGATCTCGAACGGCCCGATGCGCTCGCCGTCGACGCGTCGTCGGGAGGGGGTCATGGTCGGGCGCATCATACGGGAGCCCGTGACGCGGTGAACCATTCGTTCTCGCGACGCGGGCGAAACGCGGTTGCCGATCGGCGGGTCGGGTCCGCTCTGACGTCTGCGTCACACTTGCGCGGTGCGGGGCGCATGACCGACTGTACCCGCGACTCGCGCAGCGCAGCGCTGGGCGAGGCCGGAGAGACGATGAGCATGCTTTCGAGTCGAGCCCTTCTTGCCGCCGCGCTGATGTTCGCCGCCGCCGCAGGGTGTGGCGATGCGCCCGGAACGCTTCACGGGCCGTGTCGCGGCGAAGCACCCGAGTGCAACGCCGGACTCGCATGTGTGAGCGGACGATGCGAAGCGGCGAGCGACGCGGACGACGTCACGGGCGACCTCGCGATCGATGCCGACCCGGGCGATGCCGCGGATGCGCGCGATGCGTTCGATGGAGGCACCGACGCCGCCGACGCATTCGACGCCGCGACCGACACGGCTCGCGACGTGCCGCAGGTGGACGCGCCGATCTGTCCCGCACCCGCAGCCGACGCTGCGACATGCCTCGGCCGCGGGGTCGTCGACTACACGCTCGGTTCGATGGTCTGCGGCAACGCGACCGGCGCGAGTGCCATTGCGAGCACGTCGTGCCAGCCGCTCGCGGGCGGTCCCGAGGCGATGTTCGGGTTCGACGTGACTGCGACGACGGGTGTCGCGTTTACCGTGCGCGCGGGGTTCGACTCGATCCTCTCGATTCGCTCGATGTGCAGCGACACCGCCGGGGAGATCGCGTGCAATGACGTGTCGGGCACCGATGCATCGTCGTCGCTGCGCACCGTCCTCGATCCGGGTCACTACGTCGCCGTCGTCGACCAGTTCGGCAACGCGGGCTCCGGCGGCGCGTTCACCATCGAGTCGCAGACCTTCACCGCCGCCGCGAACGCCCGCTGCACCACCGCGCGAATGCTCTCTGCGGGTGCGTCCGTCACCGACGAGTCCATCGCGTCGGGCGATTCGAGTCCCACCCTGTGCCGCACGGTCGATCGTGGCGCGGAGCGCTTCTACACGATCAGTGTGCCCGCTGGCTCGACGCTCGCCGTCACCGCGACGATGCACGGCGGGTGGCGCATCGCGATGCACATCGTCGATGGATGCACGTCCACCGCGAATTGCCTGGCCGACGCGCTCGGTACCACCACGACACCGAACCCCACGATCCACTGGACCAACAACGGCCCTGCCGCGCGCGACGTCACCTTCGCGATCGCGTCGGTCTCCGAGCCGGTCGCGGACACCGATCGCTACGATCTCGCGATCGCGTTCACCCCGTAACTTCTTCGCAACGCGCGGCGTAGAGCCCGCTGTCGCCTCGAGCATCCCCGGAGCACTGCCGAATGAAATCCATTCCACATCGCCGTCACTGCATCGCGCCCCTCGCGCTCGCGATTGCGTGGCTCGCGGCTGCATGCGGCGGCGCGAGCGCTTCGTCACCTGCGACCGCGACGACGACACCGGCATCACCCGCCGTGAATGGCTCGAGCGCATCCGTCGCGAACAGCGCCGCACCGTCCGTCACCGCCGTCGGCGAAGTCCCCCCCGAGTTTCCCTCGATCGATCCCAACCGCTGGGTGAACGGCGCACCGACCACACTCGCAAGCGCACGCGGCGACGTGGTGCTCGTCGAGTCGTGGCATCGGCTTTGAGGTGGCTGTCGAGCGTCGATCCCCGCCGTCCTGGCGCTGGTCGATCGCTTCGGGACCCGCGGTCTGCGGGTCGTGAGCACCTCTCCCATCGGTGACGATCCCGACGGCGCGGATCGTCGGACGTACGCGTCGGTCGCTCAGGAAGAGCACATGACCTACCCGTGCTACCTCGACTATCACTCCGAGTGGGCGCACCAGACCGGCGTGTCGTTGCGCCCGTCGTTTCTCGTCATCGGACGGGACGGCAAGGTCGTCACGCGGATCACCGCCGCGCTGTTCCAGAGTGGTCCCGAGTTCCAACAGCTCGCGGACGCCATCGAGCAGTCGCTCGCCGTGCACTGACCCGCTACCATCGCGCGCATGACCTCGGCCCTCGCGCTTTCGGATCGACCGCGCACCGCGATCGAAGTGTACCGCTCGAATCCCGCCACGCTCTTCGCGATCATGAACGACAGCGCCGCGCCGCCGTTCGAAGACATCGTCGGCTGGGAATTCAACGGCACCAATCTCGGCTTCGGCCCCGGACTTCTCGGCATCCGGAAGTTCCGCAAAGGTTTCTACCGAGGCCCCGCGCGAGGCACGGGACCCGACCCGTTCATCCAGGGCTACAACATCCCGGTCAAACAGAACGGCGTGGGCAATCCGCACATCGCGAAGCCGAGCGACGCGAATCCGAAGCGCTTCGGTTTCTACCGCTGCTTCGACGCAGCGAAGGACGCGAAGTTCAATCGCTGGCCGCGCGCGATGTTGTTGAACTACGGCATGGGCGGCAACGGCTTCGCAGTCGAAGCGCTCCTGCGCGATTACCTCGTGCAGGTGATCCCGGGCTCGAGCGATCTGCTCCTCGGCTACGCGGTGTTCGCCGCCGGGCCACTCACGATTCCGGGTGGATTCTTCGTGCTCGAGCGCTGGGGTCAGCACTCGTTCGGCGTCTGAGCAGCTTCAGCGCGGTTCGATCTGCGCGTTCGTCCGCGCCACGATGCGCGCACGGTCGATCCGTCGTTGCGCGACGTAGGCGAGATCTCGCACCACGTCGGGATCTCCCATTCGATCGACGCACGCATCCGCCTCACGCAGCAGATTGCGCGCTTCGTTGACGTCACGAGACGCAACCGTCGCCAACTCACCACCCGCCGCTTCGCGCACCTGAACGCGTGCGGCCGCGAGTTCGGCAGGCGGCGGTGCGCACGCACCGAGCAGCCACGAGATACCGACGCACGCCATTGCAATCGTTCGCATCGCCTTCATCGCTCGCCGCCTCCGATTGCGCGCGGTTGCGCTCCACTGACTTCACCCTCGTGTGCGAGCGCCGTCGCGAGTTGCGCGTCGACCTCGGCACGAAGCGCCATCGATCGCGCTCGCTCGGTGCGTTGCTCCGCGGCCATTCGCTGCGCCGTCGCGAGTTCTTCGCGCGCCGTTCGAAGATAGGCACGTGCGCGGACATCACTCGCCGCGCCACTCTCGTTCGCCTCTTCGACTGCGTGCGACGCGCCCGAAAGTTCCGCATGCGGCATCGGCGCGGTCGCTGCACAGGCACTCGACACGATCGCGAACACGGCACTCGCGAAGATCACTCGCTTCGACATCGAAACCCCTCCAACTCGTTGGCTCGCTTCCGTTCGCCACGATGCGTGGCTCCGAACTGCGATGGCGGCTCGTGGTGCACGAGCTGCGCCGTGAGCCGTGTGCGCCGCGGAAGCACCGCGGATCAGCGATGCGCCGCCGTGATTCGGCGGGGATCACATTTCGTCCGACCAGTGTGTCGCATCGAGCCGGACGTTTGCTCGGTCAGCGGTCGCGCGCAGCACACATTGGCAGGCCGTCGCGGCCGCCGCTGCGTTAACGTCCGCGCCACGACGATGGCAAAGACACCGAGCATCGAAACGCTTCTTCGCAAGGGATCGGTTATCTGGAACGCGAAGCGCTTCGCGGGCGATATTGCGCGCGATCAGACCGGCGCAACGATCGAGAGCGTTTCGATCAGTCGCGCTGATCTCTCGTCACTCGAACTGGTCGGAACCGAGTGGGCCAACTGCGAGCTTTACGCCGCCAATTTCCAGGAGTCCGACCTGTCGAACGCCTACTTTCACGGCGGGCGTCTCGAACACTGCAACTTCCAGGGTGCCGACCTCTCGGGCGCGACGTTCGAGGACATCCAATTGGTGCGTTGCGACTTCTCGGGCGCGCGCGGGCTCGATGCAATCGAACTCGAAGAGGTCGAGATGCACGAAGTCGAAGGGCTCGGCGCCAGCACGGAGTCGTCGTCACGCGACGGGTTGATTCGTCTCGGCGATCGGCTGCCGAAGGGCTACCACGCCATGTCGCTGGAGCAGCTCGTCGCCGCGGTGAAGAAGATCGCGCAGGTGAACATCGGTGCCGGTGGCACGGATGCGGAAGTAACCGCGCTCGAAGCGGCATGCGGTGGCGCCACCTTTCCTGCGGACTACCGCGCCTTCCTGACGACGTTCGGCCATCTCGAGATCGAAGCGAACGCGGACTACGGATTCGGCACGTTGCACGTGTTCGGGCTCGGCACGCTCGAAGGCGCGCGACAACGCTATGCGGATGCGTTCAAGGAGTGGGCTTACCCGGAGGGCTGGCTCGAGCAGCGGATCGAGCCGGTGTTCGATTCGAGGAGCCTCGAACAGAAACGAGAGCGACTCGCCGACACGCTCAAGCTCTCGGAGTCCGACGTCGCGAACATCATCGGCGACGACCTCGATGCCATGCGCATCGCGTATCGGGGCATGGTGCCGGTGATCGCGACGCCCGATGAATTCCATCGCGTCGTGAAGGCGATCGGACCGGGCGGGAAGCTGTACACGGTGTCGATCAAGGAGCGCGATGTCGAATCGCCGCGGGGGACGTTCACCGCGCAATTGATGAAGGCGATCGAGCAGGTCGTGGTCGGCGTGGGGTAGTCGGGCTTCCGCGGCCTTCCGCGGCATGAATGCCGCGGAGGAATGCGGAAACGGTGCTCTCACCGCCGAGGCGCGGGCCCCGCATCGCCGCCGCGAAGATAGCGCTCCACGTTCGCTTCGTGCTCGGCGCGCGTGTTCGCGAACGCGCTGTGACCGTTACCCGTCGCGACGAAGTACAGCGCGCGAATCGGCGCGGGGCTGAGCACCGCTTCGAGCGCCGCGGTGCCCGGATTCGCGATCGGCCCGGGCGGGAGCATCTCGTGGCGGTAGGTGTTGTACGGGTTGCTCGCGTCATCGAGCATCGCGCGCGTGATGACGACGCGACCGATCGTGGGCGCAGTCGCACAGCTCGGCGGATGCGCGACGCGGCAGCCGTACACGATGGTGGGATCGGTCTGCAGCAAGCGCGGCGTGAAGGCCGGATCGCGCATGCGGTTCCAGAACACTGCCGCGACGCGCGGGCGATCCTCGGCGGCGCCCGTCTCTTCTTCGACCAGCGATGCGAGCGTCACGAGGTCGTCGTCCGCGAGGCCCGCCTGGTTCGCGTGCGCGAATGCTTCGGCGTGGCGTTCGCGCAGCAATGCGAATCGCGCGCGGAAGGCACGGACCATGCGATCGACCGCGGCACTCGCACCTTCGCCGAGCGCGAAGTCGTACGTGTCCGGGAACAAGAACCCCTCGAGCGACGCGCCATGCACGCCGTTGCGTGCGAGCGCCGCCGGGTCCTCGGTTTCACGCACGAACGACGCCGCGCTGTCGATCACGTGCTGCGACGCGAGCCGCTCGGCGATCTCGAACCGGTTGTAGCCCTCGGGGATGGTCACCCGCACGAGCCCGCCACCCGATGCGAGTGCGCGCAGCACCGCGCGCGGCGTGAGATCGTCGCGCAGCGGGATCATGCCGGGACGAACATTCTCGATCGTGCCGGTGGCGCTGAGCAGCGCGGAGAACATCCACGGCCGGTCGATCACGTGGGCACGGTAGAGCGCGAGTGATACCGATTCGCTCGTCGGCGATTCGGGGAGCGTTACCCGCACCGCGACGCCGCGTCCGTCGTGCGCGCGAAAGAGATACACGCCGCCGTACAGCACGAAGCCGATGAGCAACGCCATCGCAACGATGGTCGCGACGACGACGACCTGATTCCACGAGAAGCCTTGTGTGCGTGGTGCCGCCGCGGGGGCGCGTTTCGGTGCGCGTGGACGACCGCCTCCGCCGCCACCTTCGCGCGGTGCAGCAGCAGCCGGCCGGCTCGACGCCTTGCCGCCGCTCGCTACGCGTCGTCCTCGTCCCGTCGCCACTTCGCGTTCCTTCGATCGATGAACGTCTGCAACAAGATGGTCGCGGCGCGCGCATCGATCCCCGCGCGGCCCTTCTGTCCCGCCATCACGCGATGGGTGTGCGCTTGCGACGTGGTCAGTCGCTCGTCCTCGAGATGCACGGGGATCTTCGTCTTCGTCTCGACCGCTTTCGCAACGCGCCTGGCACTGCGCGACGCGAGGCCCTCGCGGCCGTCGAGTCGCAACGGCAAGCCGATCACCACTTCGTCGGGTTGCTCACGCGCGATGATCTTCACGATCACGTCGACCAGCGTGGCGGGGCTCACCGATGCGGTTTCGAGCGGCCGCGCGGGCAGATCCGGGTCGTCCCACACGGCGACGCCGAGGTGTCGTTCGCCGAGATCGAATGCGAGACAACGCACGCGCGCGTACTACCAGACCGCTTCGACCAGCGCACTTTTTCAGATCGGTTCGAAGTGAACGATGCCCGACTCGATCCGTGCGATGCCGCCGCACGCGAACGGCGCCTGGCGCTCGGCATGACCGAAGGGCGCGTTCAGATAGAGCGGCACGCCGAGATCGCCGAGTCGTTCGCGAAGAACGTACTCGACGGTGCGTCCGTCCGGGCCAGCGGCGCAGTCGGTGAAGTCGCCGAGCACGATCGCGCGAACGCCACGAAACGCACCGGCCAGTCGCAGTTGCGTGAGCATCCGGTCGACGCGGTAGGGGCGCTCGCCGACGTCTTCGAAGAATGCGATCGCACCGTCGAACGACACCGCGTACCGCGTACCGAGCAGCGACGTCACGATGGCCAGATTTCCCCCGGCGATTCGGCCCGTCGCATCGCCGGCGACCGCTACGTGCAGATCGCGCCACGGCGGGATCCGCCCGGTCTCGACCAGATCGACGAGCGCATCACGATCCGCCGCGCGCACCGACGAACGTCCGATGGCCGCGACCATCGGCGCGTGCACGGACACCACCCGTTCGCGCGCCCACAAGGCATGCAGCGCCGTGATGTCGCTGAATCCCACGATCGGTTTCGGATCACGCCGCAGCGCCTCTTCCGCACGCGTCCCGAGGCACTCGAGCACGCGCATCGCGCCGTATCCGCCGCGCGACGCGAAGATCGCGCGCACCGATCGGTCTTCGAGCGCTTCGATCAGGGCGCTCGCCCGCTGCGCATCCGAGCCTGCGAGAAAACCATCCGCGGCTTCGCGGCGATCGTCGTCGGCAACGCCGTAGCGTCCGCGCAACCACTCGATGCCGCGCGCCAGCGGCTCACGTTCGACAGCGCCCGACGGCGACACGACCGCCACGCGATCGTTCGGCCGCAGGCGCTCGAATCGAAACGCATCGTTCATGGACACGAGTATGCCGCGACCCCCGCGAGCCACGCGCTCGATTGCGCACGGCGCACCAGTTCCCGTACCGTGACGCAACCATGCCGGACCCGACCCGCACTCTCAGCCGCTACGCCGGTTCCCACGGAGCGCGCGGCGCGTTCGCTGCGTTCCAACGTTTGCGCGAACAGGTCCGCGAATCCGCCGACGCCGCCGTCGACCGCCTGCTCGGCAACGATACCCTCGCCCGCATCGATCGCGTGTCGGTCCACAAGGGTCAGTCGGGCGTCGATCCGTTCGGCTTCGATCCGCAGGTTGCGAAGTGGGCGGTGCTCTTCGCGCGCACGGTGAGCCAGAACTATTTCCGCACCGAAGTGCACGGCATCGAACGCGTGCCGAAAGGCCGCGTGCTGCTCATCTCGAATCACTCGGGGCAACTTCCGCTCGACGGCATGGCCATCGCGGTCGCGATGCTGCTCCACGCCGAGCCGCCGCGGTTCGTGCGATCGATGGTCGAGAAATGGACCGCGACGTTGCCGTTCGTGAGCGAGTTCTTCCAGCGCTGCGGGCAGATCGTCGGCGTGCCAGAGAACTGCACGCGGTTGCTCGAGATGGACGAAGCGGTCTTGGTGTTTCCCGAAGGCGCGCGCGGGATCTCGAAGACGTTCGACCAGCGATACAAACTCACCGACTTCGGCCTCGGGTTCATGCGCATGGCGCTCGAGACCAACACGCCGATCGTGCCGGTCGCGGTCGTGGGCGCGGAAGAGCAGTACGTGTCGGTCGCGAATCTCAAGCCGCTCGCGCGACTGCTGGGCATGCCCGCGGTGCCCGTGATGCCGCAATTGCTCGTACCCGGCGGGTTCCTGCCGCTCCCGACGCGCTACCGGATCTACTTCGGCGAGCCGCTGAAATTCTCGGGTGACCCCGACGACGAAGACGCCGCGATCGAAGAGAAGGTCTGGGTCGTACGATCGACGATCCAGTCGATGCTCAATCGCGGTTTGAAAGAACGGAAGAGCATCTTCTTCTGATCGACCCCGTCACGGGCACTCACTCGCCTCGTACGGCAACCGCACCACCATCGTCGTCCCCTCGCCCAGTGTGCTCTCGACCGCGACCTGCCCTCGATGGCTGTCGACGATGCGTTTCACGATCGCGAGACCGAGCCCGGTGCCTGTCGCGCGCGTCGTGAAGAACGGTTCGAACAATCGCTGCTGCACGTCGGGGGCGATCCCCGAGCCGCTGTCGCGGATGCGCACCTCGGCCCAGCAGCCGCCGCTCGCATCGCGAAGGCGCGCGACACCGATGTCGAGCTTCCCGCCGTCGGGCATTGCCTGGATCGCATTGGCGAACAGGTTCGAGAACACCATCTGCACGAGGCGCGCGTCGATGCGTACCAGCGGAAGATCGTCGCTCACGTCCCACTGAACTTCGATGCGCGGCTCGTCGCCACTCGCGCGCTGCGCCGCGTCGAGCGCGGCTTCGATCACCGCCGGGAGAGGCTCGGGATAGAGCGTCGGCTCCGACGGGCGCGAGAAATCCAAGAGGTCGGCGACGATGCGATTGAGTCGCGAGTTCTCTTCTTCGAGCACGCGCAAGAGCGTCGCCGCGTCGCCTTCAGGCTTGATCAATCGCCGCAGCGACGAAACAGAATTCGCCATCGCGCCGAGTGGATTGCGTACTTCGTGAGCCACCGTGGCCGCGAGTTCACCGAGCGCCGCGAGTCGCTCGCGCTGCACCAGTTCGGTCTGCGCGCGACCGAGTTCTTCCACCGACGCACGCAGGTCTTCCACCAGATGCGCGTTGTCGAGCCACAGCGAGATGCGCCGCGCGAGTTCTTCCGCGAGTGCGATCTCGTCGCGATCGTACGCCCGCCCGGGCTCTACCGCGCCGCATGCGACAGCGCCGAGAGTCGACCCGCGCGCCACCAACGGAAGTACGAGATACGAACTCATCCCGAGCTTTCGCGCGATCTCGAGCTGGCCTTCGTCGCGCGTGCCGAGCGGCGGAGTCTGCGGAGCGTCGGCGCGCAACTGGGCCTCGCGGATGTTCGTGTAAACCGCAGTGCGCCCCGAACGCATCACGCGCGGCACGCCTTCGTCGCTGCCGGGTTCGGGTGTGAGTCGCTCGAACTGTTCGATCAGCGCGGCGTACTCCGGCGAACGATGCGCCGCACCGAGTCGCCGAATCGTCCCGTTGCGGTCGAACACGTCGATCGTGCACCAGTCGCCGAAACGCGGAACGACCAGTCGCGCGACCCCTTCGGTGTTGAACCGATGCTCGAGTGAACCACTCAGCGCGTGACTCGCCTCGGCGAGGAATTCCGACCGCTGGCGCGCGTGTTCGGCGAGCATGCGACCGCTCTGCTCCCGCGCGAGCATTTCGCGATGGGTGAGCGCGGTGAAGAGATACCCCGCGAGCCGCTTCACCATGCCGCGGTAATGGACCGGCAACGACGGCTCGCCGTCGAAGAAGAGCAGCAGCGTCCAGCGAACGGCCGGCGCTGTCTCGGCGCCCAATTCGAAGGTCCAGCGCGCGATCTTCGGGCCGTTCACTTCGGGATACGTGAACGCCACGAGCGACCAGTCGCGTTGCGGCGACGGCGGCGCGTCGACGACCGGCGGCATCGAACGCGACGCACGCGAGAGACCCGCGGCGCCGAGGACCAGCGTTTCGCGCTCGACGCGTTCTTCGATGCAGAGCGCCGCGCGTGCGAGAAGACGCGTCGCGAGTCGCTCGAGGAAATCGTCGACCGGTTGCACGGGATCGAATAGATCCAGCGCCGCCGCGGTGAGTTCCTGCAGCACGCTCAGCGCGGTCAGACGCTGTTCGTCGATGTCCCAGTCGCTCCGCGAAGAAGTCACGTCCGCGCCCCTTACTCGGGAAACGCGAGCAGCACGGCCGTCTTGTTGTGAAACTGCGGATAGCCGCGGGTGAGCGTGCCGATCTCGCCGAATGTGAGACACCCCATCATCGGTACGCCCTCGCCGAGGCCGCTCCGAAAGCAAGCGAGTTCGTCGTGCGTGCGCGTGCCGAGCGCCACCGAGCGCGAGACGCAGTCGAACGCGATCGCACCCGCGACCGGTCCGTCCGCGTGTTCGCGCGCGTTCTGGGCTGCGTGCAGCGCGGCCTCGAGCAAGGCATCGGCGTCTCCGATCATCATGCGGACCAGCGCTCCGTCGGGCACATCGCCGACGCATCGTAGCCCGCCGCCGGGCGCGATCGCGAGGGGGTCGCGAATGACGTGGTTGCCGTCGGCCTGCGGAATGCCGAGCGGATGGGTGACCGCGAAGGCGGCGAAACTCTCGGGTGTCACATCGAGTCCCTGTCGTCGTGCGCAGGCCTGGTACACGTCGAACGCAGGTTGGTAGTCGAGTTCGAAGATGGTGTCGCCCTTCGAACGGGTCACCATGCTCGGCGGTCCGAAAGCGACCCAGCCGTGACAGATGCCGATGCCGGGCGCATGCGGCGTGTCGAGCGCGATGGCCACGACGTGATGGCTGTGCGCCTTGCCGTGCGCGTACTGGACGCTGCGCATCGGGCGCGTGTTGTGACCCGAGCCGCCGCCGGCCCACAGCGCACTCACGCCTGCTTCGCGCGCCGCGCCGCGGAGCACGTCGGTCGCGACGCCGGCGCGTCCGTCCGGGAGAAGAATGATCGATCGTGCGCGCAGTGGATCGCGGTTTCCGAGCGATTCCGTTGCTTCGACGACGGCCTCGCGTCCGGCCGCGCGCGGATCGCAATCGAGCAGCCCGCTGCAGCCGACGCCGACGCCGACCTCCCCCGCAGGCGCGGACATCACGCCGACGATGACTCCCTGCGGCAGCCATTCACCCGCAGCGAAGACCCCCGCCGCCGAGCAGCCGGCCCAGGGAACTGCGCCGAGCGCATCGCTCATGGCCGAGGCGATCGCATCGGGATCGTAGTCGTCCGTCGAGAACGCGAACGCGAACGTCGGCGATGCAACACCCGCCAGCGCCGCCGCTACCGCCTCCTGCGCAGCAAGGGTCGGGTCTGACGCGGTGCTCTTTCCCACGGTGAGCGATGTACTCATGATCGTTTGAGCACTC
>CBIHQZ010000041.1:0-14126 GCA_966212315.1 uncultured Myxococcales bacterium | reverse complement strand
CTCACGCAGGCCGTCGAGATCGTGGACGTCGCCCCGCACTTGCAACGTCACGGTGCATCCGTCGAGCGCGGGGTTCGCGGCGATCTGATCGCGAATCCAGCCGGAGCCGTACAGCCGCAGCGTCGTGAGCCCCGGGCACACTTCACTCGCCGCGCTCTGGAACGGCACCGATCGATCGCCCTCGCTCTGCATCAGCAACAACGCGCGGGCTTGCTCGCCGCTCGCGCGCATCAACCAGTCCGGTGAGATCAACGCACCGGCCTGCGCGAACACGCCGCGAATGCGGAACGCCTGACTCGGGTTGGTGCTGACCGCGCCGAGCGCCCCCTGTTCCGCGCCGAGCCACGGGTAGGCCGTGTCGATCTGCGATTGCGTCGCGAGCGCGAGTTCGAGCGACGTGATGCTCCCGGCGCTGTTGCCGTAGAGGAACATCGCATCGGGGTCGCTGGCGTCCATCGTCGAGCGGGCGCCGAGGAACTGCAGTGCGGCCTGGAGGTCCTGTGCGGCTCGGTACGAAGCACGGACCCATCCGCGCGTGTCGGCGCAGAGCATCGACGACGTGGTGAAGCGGTAATCGAGCGTCGCGACCACCATGCCGCGGCGTGCATAGAATCGCGCGCGGGCATCGAGCCATTCTTTCTGCCCGATGGTCCATCCGCCGCCGTGAACCATCACGAGGATCGGACGCGCGCGGCAGCCATCGCGGGCCGGGTCGGGGACATAGAGATCGAGCGTCGAGGTGCCAGTCGAGAAGGTGACGTTGTCGATCACACGAATGTCCGCGTCCGAGAAACGATCGGTGACGAGCCAGTTCGCGGTGCCACATCCGGGCAGCACGACGTCCGGCGGAGTGACGGTGTCGGTGGTGACGCCGTCATCGCCAGGGGCGTCGGAGTTCGGCACCACGGCGTCGAAGCCGGCATCGCCGCTGTCGCTCGGGGCGAGTGCATCCATCGCATCCGCGGCGGTGCTCGCCACGTCTGCGACGTCGTCCGTCGATGCGTCGGCGGAGCCGCGGCGAACGCAGCGATTCGAAAGGCACGTCAGGCCGGCGTTGCAGGTGCCGTTCGGAAGACATGCCCCGCGCTCCTCGCCGGGCGCCGGTCCCGCACATGCACTCAGTGAGAACAACGCGAGAAGCGCGAGCACGTGGTTCGTCATCGGGGCAGCGTCGCGTACGGCTTTCTTCTCGGCAAGGCGGGCGCGCCGCGACGACTACCGGTGCCGCGCGGCTCGGAACGTCGATCCCCACGTCGACGCTCTTCGCCACAGCGAAGTGATTGGCCGCGCTTCGCGTCGGCGGCATAGTCGGCCCTCAACGCTTACGAGGAGGGACTTCCATGTCGCTGCAAGCCACCCCAGGACCGCCCGATCCCGAATGGGACTCGACCGAGTTCGCCAGCGCCGTCGCGCTCGCGCTGAACGGTTACGACAACACGAACCAGGCGCTCAAGAACGCCGGTGGGACGCCGTACTTCCTCGTCGTGTCGAAGAGCGCCGCGGCAGGGACGATCAAGTGGATGCCTCGCGCCGCGAGCGCTGCCAACGGATGCCTGTGCGCATTGGTGTCGCTCGCCGCGTTCAACGCCATCAACGGCGGCACCGTGAACACCGCGACCGGCGTGATCACGAACGGCGGCAAGACCTATCTCCTCAAGCTCAAAGACGACGGCAACGGCCAGCCGATCGCCGACGTCTGAGCGCGCTCCCCGCCGCGACTACTCGAATCGCAATTCCATCGCCCCCACCGCGGTACGCCTTCGCACGATCGCGCGCCGGACCTTGCGTAGATCGAGGCGCACCTCTTCGCGCAGCGTCGGCACCGGTTGATGCAAGCGCAACGCAAGGGCCGGAAAGCCCCGCGACGAATACCCCTCTTCGCGCATCGAGCCGCCGAGCACGGTGCCGTTGAGATACTCGACTTCGACCACCTGGATCTCGTCGCGACGGATCGCGCACTCGAGAGCGAGCAGGCGTGCAGTCACAGCGTTCATTGTCGCAGACTGCGAGATCGCTCGACGTGCGCCTATCACCCCGGTGGGGTGATGCCGGCGATTGCGGGGCGGGCGTGATCGGAACCTCACCCCCGCTGCCGCGCGCCCCTCTCCCTCCGACGCCACCGCGCAACGGCGGACGCAGGCGTCGTCGAGAGAGGGGCTCGAAGGATGCTGCGTTGGAGTGATCAGCAGACGTCGTGTGTGCGGCGGGTCGAAAGCGTGGATAGCGGCGGCATCGCACGGCGAGTGCGGAACGTGCGTGGGGCGTCGGTGCTCAGCACGCCGGCGTCAGATCGAGCGTTGACGGCAGGCGTCGATGGCATCGCGACCATCGATCCACCTTTGCATCTCGTTCGCTGCTCGAATTACGCCACCGTCGTTCCAGCCCCTCTCTCGACGACGCCTCCGTACGCCCGTTACCCGTGGCGTCGGAGGGAGAGGGGCGCGGCGGCAGCCGGGGGTGAGGTTCGCGCTTCCCGCCGCTCACGTCGGATCGGCGCAGCAGCGAAAGCCGATCTGGTAGTAAACGAAGCCCTCGTTGTGCGCGAGCGTCGCCGGCCGGCAGCGCGCGCGAATCGGTCCCCACCATCCGCCCTTGAGCGCGCTCTGGAAGGGATGGCCCGTCTCGTTGCGCACCCATTCGTCGGCGTTGCCCGTCATGTCGTGGATGCCGTACGGGCTCACGCATCGCGCGTACTGACCGCTCGGCACTGCGTCGTAGAGACGCGCGCTCTCGTCCGCCGACGTCGCCGGATTGCCGAGTCGCGCACGATCGACACGCATGCGCTGGTGATCGAAGTGGCACGCCGTGTCGTCGCGCCGCGGGCCGTAGGGGTACGGCTGCATCGCCTCGCCCTCGCACGCGAAGGTCCACTCGGCCATCGTGCAGAGCCGCGCACCGCGCGCTTCACACGCGCGCCCCGCCGCGTACCAGGACACCATCACCTGCGGATAGGCCCCCGCGCGGTTCGGGTATTCGTACTCGTCCATGCACACCGACACGTGCCGGCGCCGCGTGCTGAGACATCGCGTCGGCGCGAATTCGGCGCACCGCATGGGGATCTCTTCGTCGGCGTCGAGCCAGCGGAGACATGTCTGTTCGACCGTCGGGCAGTACTCGCCGTCGACGAGACGCATCCCTTCGCCGCAGTGCGTGCGGCGCGGAAGCGAAGCGCGGGCATCGGCATCGGCATCGGCGTCCGCGTCGTAACCGTCCGAGCGGCCGCTCGCGTCGAGGATGTCACTCGGCGCGGGGTGCGGCGTCACAGGGTGTGCCGGCGCGGGGCGATTGCCCATCGGCACCAGCACGAGTGGCGGACGGATCCCCGAGTCGGCTGGCACCGTGCGTTGCGCCCGCGCGTCGCAGGTCGAAGCGAGCCCCACCGCCACCAGGGACGAGGCTGCCAGCACCGAGGTGAACGAACGCGGGGACTTCATGCGAGGGGCGCGACGCCGTTCGATCTCCGTGCGACGCGGATACGCGCACATATGGGTGAGGCGGTGTTCGCCCGCAAGAAATCCGCGCAGTTCGAAGGGCGGCGATCGGCATTGCGCGGCATCGGGCGTCGTGGGATGCAGGTCGCGATCAACGGTCGCGCAGCATGAACGTTCTTCGATTCGTCGCGCTGATCGGCGCACTGGTGTTCGTGCACGAACTGGGGCACTTCGTGCTCGCGAAGTTCTTCGGCATCAAGGTGCTGAAGTTCTCGCTGGGCTTCGGCCCGCGCGTGCTCGGGTTCCGGTTGCGCGAGACCGACTACTGCATCTCGCTCGTGCCGTTCGGCGGCTTCGTGAAGATGCTCGGCGAAGACCCGAGCGACACGGTGAAGCCCGCGGACCTTCCGCGAGCGTTCCATTCGCAGTCGCTCTGGCGGCGCTTCCTGGTGGTGCTCGCAGGGCCGGCGATGTCGCTCGCGTTCCCGGCGGTGCTCTACTTCGTGGTGTTCCTCGGGCAGACCGAGATGACCCCGCCGGTCATCGGCACCGTGGTGGCCGGGCATCCCGCCGACGGAAGACTCTTCCCGGGCGACCGCGTGGTCGCGATCGACGGACACTCGGTCGGTTCGTTTCTCGAGGTGCGCGAGAAGATCGCCGAGTCACCGGGGCGCCCGCTGCGATTCACCGTGGTGCGCGGCACGCAGACGGTCGATGCCACGGTGACGCCGCTCTCGGTGCGGGTCGATCGTCCGCTCGATGTCGTCGAGTACGCGGGGCGCGCCGGGGTGTCGGCGGGCTTTCCGTTGAGCGTGATCGCCGTGCGCCCGGGCGTGTCGTCGGCATCGCGCGCGGGGCTGCAGACCTTCGACATGATCATGTCGTACGCGGGGCGGCCGATCACGCGATGGATCGAACTCGACCACGCACTGCAATCGAGTCGCGGCGCGACGGTGCCGATGAGTTTCCTTCGTCCGCGCGAAGTGAACGGCGTGCTCGGCGGACTGTGCGATCTCGAAGTGCTCGACCCGGGGCTCGGGATGATCACGCCCGAGACGACCGGCAACGATCTCACCAGTCGTACCGGCATCGAGGCGCCCGATCTCTACGCCGCCGATGTTCCGTCGCGCAGCCCCGAGTACGAGATGGGGCTTCGGCGCGGCGACAAGATTCTGCTCATCGACGGCGTCGAGCCACCGTCGTTCGAAGCGTTTCGCGAACGTGTGTTGAACGGCGGCGATCGACGGCACGAAGTCTCGTTCCGTCACGAAGGGCGCGAAGTCGCCGGCGCGTTCTCGCTGCGCAGCGCGGTGTGGACCGATGAATTCGGCCAGCGCTACATGCGCCTGTCGTTTCGCACCGAGCACTGGCTGCCGACGATGTCCGAGCCGCCGGTGCCGAATCCGTCGCCGCGCTTGTATGCAATCCGCCACGCGTGGAAACAGACCGGCGAGGCGCTCGAGTTCCTCTCGCTCTCGATCGTGCGGATCTTCCAGGGTCGCGTGCCGATCAGCACGATGGGCGGCCCGATCATGATCTACGACGTCACGCGCTCGACCGCGTCCGACGGGTTGTGGGGCTTTCTCTGGCTCATGGCGCTCGTGAGCGTGAACCTCGGGCTGCTGAACCTCTTGCCCATCCCGACGCTCGATGGCGGGCACCTGCTCTTCTTCGCGATCGAAGGCGTGACGCGACGGCCGGTGCCGCTGCGATTCCGGCAGATCGCGAGCATCCTCGGGCTCGTGTTCCTCGCGCTGATCATGGGGCTGGCGATCAAGAACGATCTGCAGCGCAAGTTCGGGCGGCAGCCGGTGGCAGGAGTGACGAGCGGCGCGCGATAGGGGGCGCTCACAGTCGCGTAGACCCCTCCCCATCGATCGAATCGCTGTGACCCGCGAAGCGCTTCCACTCGCGCCATTGCCATCGAATGCCCCTCTTCGGACGGCACTCCCGAGTCCCTATCGGGCAGTGTCGTTCGGGGAGGGGCGCGCGAGAACCGACGTGTAGATGAGGGGGAGGGGTCTACGAACGGGGGAGGGCCGCTAGGCACTCGGCGCGGGTTGCACCGCGGGCTTCGACTTCGTCGCCGTCTTCTTCTTCGGCACTCGCACGGTGAGCCGCTTCTTGCTCCCGCGCAGCGCCGGCGCGACATCGGCGAGCAATGCTTCCAGCCGTTCGGGCGTCCTCTCCCACGCCGCGCGTCCCTGCACCTTCACGCTGTGCAGTGCGCCATCCCACTCGGCGATCAGCGCATCGCGCGCACGCAGCGCGGAGGTCAATTGCGCTTGCGGTTTCTCGATCGCCGCCAGCGCGCGCTTCGCCGCGGTGAGACGCGTGCGCACTTCCGCGAGCGCCTTCTTCACGCCCGCATCGCCCGGCTTCGCGGCGGCGACGCGATCGAGCAGGTGCTCTGCTTCGCGCGCCTCGTCGCTGAATCGCAGGCCCACCATCGCACTCGGCGCAAACGACGAATAGCCCTTGAAGGGCGAAGTCGCAGGCGTCATTCCCGCGCCCACCATCTTGGCCGCGAGCCGAAGCAGCCCTTCGTCGAGCGACCCATCGCACTTCGTCAGATCTGCGATCGCCGCATCGCGCGGCCCCGTCGCGCGTCGCACGGCATCGCACGCTTTCGTATATGCCCCGTGGGCTTTCGAGAAGCGCGAGATCGCCGCGCGGAACACCGGCGTCACGTTTGCGATGCGCGCCGACCGCGCCACGATCGCCTCACCCTGCTCCTCGCGAGAAGAAATCGAATCGTTCATTTGCCACACCCCTTTCGCGACGCAGCTTCGCGCGTTCGATGCGCCGGTCGCAATCGCTTCTCCACGAGCGGTCATCGCGTTGCTTCCAGGGTTTTCCGGCTCCAGCGCTCGAACGGCGCGCGCGATGGCTCCGCGCCGCGTTCCAGGGCTAGAACGGCGCGCGCGACGGCTCCGCGCTGCGTTCCAGGGCTAGAACGGCGCGCGCGACGGCTCCGCGCCACGTTCCAGGGCTAGAACGGCGCGCGCGACGGCTCCGCGCCACGGTCCCAGTGCGAGAACGGCGCGCGCGACTTCTCCGGGCCACGTGCGAGGCCCCCGAATGCGTCGCGTAACGACCGCGCGCCGCATTCGGCGCTGCGAAATCCCGGGCCGACGAGGTCGGCCGCGTAGCGCAAAGACCCGGATTCACCGCGGGGATGTCCGGTTACCCTCGCGCGGGAACTTCCGATGCGTCGCGTACTCCAAGCCCCTCGCATGTCCCGGCGCCCGCTTCGTCTCGCATCGGCTGTGCTCCTCGTTTCGGTCGCGTCCGCGATGGGCGCCGCACAAACGCGCGCAGTGCCCGCACCATCGCGCGGCATCGAACTCGAACTGCACGGGACGCGTCACGTGATCGCGGGGCGCACCCTGGTCGTTCGCGGCGTCGCGTACTCGGTCGCCAACGTCGCCGACTTGCATCCGCTCGGCGGCGCGGAAGTCACCGCGCGGCTCTACATCACGCGCGAGAACGAGGCGCGGATCGAACCCGTGCCGGTGACCGTGCGCGCGGACTCGGCCGGGCGTTTCGCGCTCGAGTCGCCGGTGCCACTGATCAACGCCGTCGATGCAACGCTGCGGATCGATGTTCGCGACGCACAATCGTCACGGCGCTTCGAGCGCGAGGTCTCGATCGAGGCCCCGTACATCACCGCGCTCGACACCGATCGCGTGCTCTACGAACCGGGCGAGACGCTGCACGCACTGGTGCGAGTGCGCGAGAGCGGATCCGAAGCGCCGGTGACGGGGCGGCGCGTGCGCGTGCGCGTGGTCTCGTCGCGCAACGACGCGGAGGTCATCGCGACCGCGGAGTCCGTGCTCTCGCGACTCGGCGCCGCGTCGTTCGATGTGCCGCTCGATGCCGACGCGGGTGATCGCCAGCTCTCGGTGGTGGTCGACTCGGTCGATCCGGGTGTTGCCCTGCGCGCGACGACGAACGTTCGCGTCGGACGTCGCTCGCTCGAACGCATGAACGTGACGGCGCGCTTCGAACACGACGTCGTAGCGCCGAGCGAGACGGTGCGTGGGACAGCGGTCGTGCGCGCGGCTTCGGGTGCGCCGATCGCGGGCGCGCGCGTCGAGATCACCCACGATGGCGCGACGCTCGTCGTGATCACCGGGCACGACGGAGTCGCCCGCTTCGAATGGTCGGCGCCGGTGATGATGTCGCGCGGCGTGCAGTACGCGTGGGCGAACATTCGCGCGGTGCATCCGGGTGCGGGCTCGGCGCGCACGAACGCTTCGTATCTCGTCGCGTCGGCGCCGTTCCAGATCGAGTCGCGCGTCGCGAACGGTGGACTCGTTCCCGAGATCGACAGTCCGCTCTATGCGCTCGTCACCGATCCGCGCGGGCGTCCCGTCGGTGCGGGAACCGTTGTGCGTGCGCGCGGTCGCATCGTCGCGCACGGCGGCGTGACCGAAGCGCGGACCGACGCGAACGGCGTGGCGGTGCTGTGGATGCACGCGATGCCCGAGGCTTACGCAACGCACGCGGACGGTGACTGCGCGGATCACACCGCGGCGACGATCGATCTCGAAGTGATCGCGCGCGAGTCGTTCGCGACGCGGACCTGCGTGCCGGTGGCCGCGAATGCGCAGCTGCGCGTCGAAGCGGTCGAGTCGCTGCGCACGCCGGGGCAAGCGTTGCAGGTGCGAGTGTTTCGACGGAACGCGGTGCGGCATCGACCGATCGCGATCGACGTGCTCGACGAACGAAGCGTCGCGGCATCGCCGACGGTGCTCTTCAGCACGGTGGTGCCGGCCGATCGAGACGCGATCGATGTCCCGGTCCCGGCGCGGGCCATCGGCGTGTTGCGCGTGCGCGCGCGTCCGGTGCTCGCGAGTGGTGTTGCCGAAGGCACGGGCTCCGTCGACGCGGTGCTCGTCCGACCGGCCCACGCGTTCGATCTGCGCCTCGTCTCCGAACACCGGCAGTACCACCCGCGTGACACGGCGCGCGTGTTCGCGGAAACCCCGGCGGGGATCACCGATGGCGCGATCGCACTGGTGGTGCGCGATCTCGCCGCCCACGCGGGCGAGCACGCGTTCGTGCGGTACTGGCTCGATGCGATGCTCTCGCGCGAGATCGTGTCGCCCTCGCGAACGCGCGGCGATCTCTTGCTGCGCGCGACGCTCGCGCAACTGGTCGCCGAGGACGAAACGCCGGTGTCGCCCGCGCCGCTCGTGCCCACCGACGGAAGCGATGCCGAGCGCTACAGCGAATCGGACTCGTCCTTGCGCGGCGACATGCGCGATCCGTTCGCGCGGCGCGACGACTTCCTGCGGCGCGGTCTCGCACCCGCGATGCGCGCGCTCGAGACCGGCATCGAAACCGATCTCGCGCAGGGGACCGACGTCGTCATCGAGCGCGCTGGCGGACGTACGACGTTCGCGCACGATGCGATCGAATCACTCGTCGCCGCGGAGCTGCTCGGCGAGAACGATGCGCGCACGCTCGGCGATGCACCGCTCACCGCGGCGTTGATCGAGAACGCGCACCTCGGATTCGACTTCGATCACGCCGCCCGACGTGTTGCGCGCGCACGACTGGTGCGATTGCTCGCAGCGCTCGTTGCGCCCGTGGATCCCGGTGGCGACGAACCGAGCCCCCTCGCGGGCGATCCACCCGATCGCTGGCTCTCGCGGCTGGTGTCGTGGGGAACGATCCCGCAGTCGGCGTTGCGTGATCCGTGGGGCGGTTCGTTCGTGTTCCGTCGCACGCAAGGACGCACCGCCGCGCTCTCGCTCGGCACGCGCGCGGTCGGATGGGAGCTGGCGTCGGCCGGACCCGATCACGTCTTCGGCACTGCGGACGACGTGCGTGATCCGTTCGAGCGCGTCGTGACCGCGGCGACTCCCTACGCGATCGCATCGGGCGAAGACGAATTGATGACGCGGCTCTCGACGCTCGATCCGGCCGGCACTGCGTTGCACGAGATGGTGCTCGCGTACCAGCGCGTCGGCGCGGGGGTGCGCGAGGAAGAAATCGGCGACGTGGTGACGGCCGACGGATCCGAAGGCGGCGGTACCGGCGAAGGCGGCCTCGGGCTCGGCGGCATCGGCACGATCGGTCACGGTTCGGGTTACGGGAGTGGCGCCGGATACGGCAGCGGCCGCGGCTCGGTGTCGACGACAGGGTCGCTCGCGCAACTTGCTTCGCTGCTGCGTGAACGCTTCCCGGCGACGTTGATGTTCGTGGGCGAACGCGCGATCGATCCGAGCGGACGTACGCAGTTCGACGTGACGCTGGCCGATGCACTCACCACGTTTCGCATCGAAGCGATCGCGTGGACCGCGGAAGGATGGACGACCTCGGCGTCGACCGAACTGCAGGTGGATCAGGACGTGGTCGTCGATGCGCCGATTCCGCCCCTCGCGACGCCGGGTGACTCGATGCGCATCCCGGTGCGAGTCGCGAATCGCAGCAGCACGATGCAGCACGTGCGCGTTGCGATCGAGCCCGAGTCGTCGCTCGCAGTGCATGCCGGTGCCGCGCAGACGATCGACGTGGGCCCGGGCGAAGCAGCCGAGGCCATCGTGGTGCTCGATGTGCAGCGCGCCTCGCGCGGACGGGTCACGATTGCGGCGACCGATGCGCAGAGCGGCGCGCGACTCGATGCGGTGCGGCGCCCGATGGAAGTGCTCGCCGAAGCGCGTCCTTCGACTGTGAGTGTCGATGCGTTGGTCGATCGACGCGCGAGTTTCGTGGTGAGCGTGCCGCGCGAAGCGGCCTACCGCGCTGACGGCGTGGTGCGGATTGCAGCGGGCCCTGCGCTCGGCGACGACCCGAACGCGTGGGGGCCGTTGGCGCCCGATCGATCGTGGCCCGCGTGGGCGCAAGCGATGGCGGGGACGCCGGTGAGCGAGGCATTGCTCGCGCGCGGGCAACTCGCGATCCCTGGCGGGGGTGCGGCGCAGTGGGCGCGTGCGATCGGCGCGCGATGGAACGACACGACGGTGACCGACGAGGCGATGCACCGCGGCCTCGAGCGGGTCACGGCGTTGCTCGAGCCCGCGCCAACGCGCGCATCCACCGCGGCGTCGACCGTCGCGGCCGACGTGCTGCTCGGGCTCCTCCCGGCCATCGCGCACATCGAATCGAGAGCCGCAGAAGGCGATGCGCTGCGTGCACTCGTGACGCGTTTGCGTCGCGCGGTGGAATCCGAGACCGCGCACTTGTCCGACGACCCGGCGGGATTCGCGCGCGCGGCGTTCGTCCTGCGTGCGAGTTCTCGGACACACTCGACGCGCGCCGACGAGTTCGAGCGTCGAGCGACGCGCGCCGTGCAGCACCACGACGGCGGATCGTTTCTCGAAGGCGCGGCGCCCGGCATCGAAGAGCGCGTCGTCGCGAGTTCGGTTCTCGCCCTCGCACTGTTGCAGAACGGCGATCGCGCGGGGGCCTTCGCGTTCGTGCGCGAGGCGGCATCGCGCGAGGTCGTCGGTCACCTGCGCGACGATGCATCACGGGCCCTCTTGCACGTGCTCCTGGCGCGTCTGACGGCGGGTGCCGAGAACGCGTCATCGTCGACCGCGACGGTGCGCATCGACGGCGCGTCCACCACCGTGCCGTTGCGCAACGGCGTCGGCCACGTGAGCAGCGCGGTGCTCTCGCAACCGGGCGAACACCACATCGACGTCGACCTCGGCGCGCCGATGGTGCTGCTCGCCACTGCCTCGTCGCGCTTCGGGTTGCCGTGGAATTCGTCCGAACCGGTGCGCGCGCCGCTCGAACTCACACTCGATGGCGACCCGGGTGCGCGCGACACGCGATCCGCTTTCTGGCTCCGGGTTCGCAATCGCGGCCCGCGCGTGCTCGCGCATCCGTTCGTGCGCATCGCGCTTCCGGCCGGCGCCGAACTCGACGACGAATCACGCCGCGAACTGCAGTCGCGTCTCGGCGGCGCTTCCCCGGTGCTCGAAGAGCGAACGCTGGTGCTCGCGGTGCGCGCGCTCGCACCCGGTGCATCGGTGCGATTGCCGCTGCGACTGCGCTGGTCGATCGGCGGCGCGCTGCACGGACTCGGCATCGTCGCGAACGTCGACGACGCCGGACACGGGGCGACGGCGATCGTGCTGCCACGGGTGGTGACACTCCCCGATCACGGCCGCGAACCCGAACTACCCGCCCGGCGATGAGTCTTCGCTCTGAACGCGCGAACAGGCTCCAAGGTGATTCCCTGTGTAGGTGTCTGACTGCACACTCGCGCAGTACGGAGGTCTCCTCGATGCATCGTTCGTCTCGTTGGCTTCGTTCTCCTTGGTGGTCGGCGGGTGTGCTCGGAATCTTCGTGGGGAGTGCGATCACGCCCGGTGTGATTCACGCGCAATCGCGCGGGCAGCGCGCGACGCTCACGGGCGACGAAGGCGATGCAACCGATTCGGGCGGCGACGAGCAGACCGAGAGCACCGCGCGCGGACCGTCGGGCGGTGCGCATGCGTTGACGGGTTACGAACTCGAACTGCACGGCACGCTCGCGGCGCACGGAGGTCGCACGGTGCGCGTGCGCGGTGTGGCGTACGAAGTGCTCGGTCTCGCGACGTTGCGCGCGGGTGCGCGGGTGCCCGTGGCGGTGCGCGAGATTCGTGACGGCGTCGTTTCCGAGCAGGCGCTCGCGACGATCACCGCCGACGCGAGCGGTCGCTTCAGCGCGGAGATCCCGATCGTTCACACCGTGCAGCTCACGGTCGGACGCGGCGATCGCGCGCGCACGTTTCAATTCGGTCTCTCGCCGCAATCACCCGATCGACTCGAGCTGCTGACCGATCGCGTGCTCTACGAAGCGGGCGAAACGCTGCACGCATGGGCGCGACTCACCGACGTGCCGACCGGTTCACCGCTCACGAACATTCCCGTCGAACTCACGGTGAACGGCTCCGGGTCGACCACCTCGCGGGTCGCGAATGCGCGCGTACGCACGTCTCCGAGCGGCGTGGCGATTCTCGATGTGCCGCTTCCCGCGTCGATGCCCGATGGCATGTACACCGTCACCGCGCAGACGGGCGACACGTGGACCGCGAACCAGGCGGTGACCGTGCGGGTCGGCCGGCGGACGGTCGAGCGCTTGATGGCGGTGGCGCGTGTCGATCAGGAGATCGTCGCGCCGAGTGCGCGGGTCACCGGTCGGGTGACGGTGCGAACGCCTTCGGGTTCGCCGGTGCGCAATGCGACCGTCGAGATCCGGCTCGGCGCCGAAACGCCGCCCGTTACGGCACGCACCGATGCGGAAGGGATCGCGGCGTTCTCGCTGAGCGCGCCCGCGTACATGGCTTCGGACATCGAATCGCAGATGCTCGATGTGCGCGTGGTGCATCGGGCTTACGGAACGGTGCGCACTGCTGCGTCGTTCACGATGGCGCGCGTGCCGTTCGCGATCGAAGCGACCGCCAGCGCGGGTGGCGTGGTGCCCGAAGTGTTGTCGCCGGTGTATCTGACGCTCACCGATCCGCGCGGCGAGCCGCCGCATGCAGGGACCGCGGTGATCGTACGAAGCGTGGGCGTACCGGGTGGGCGCTGGCGCGGAACGACCGATGCGCACGGTGTCGTCGAAGTGCCGATGCGTCTGCCGGGCGGAAGCGCGGCGCAGCACGAAACGGGTCGATGCGATGGTCGCGTGGCGACGTCGTTCGATGTCGATGTGGAGTCGACGCCGCCGGTGTCCACGCGCGTGTGCGTGCCGGTGTCGTCGCGAGCGTCGGTGATCGCACGGGCGGCGAGTCCGGTCGCGGCGCCGGGCGGGCGAGTCGAAGTGACGATCGAGCGGCGTCCGTCGGTGCGATTGCGTGCGGTCGCGGTCGATCTGATCCACCGCGCGGAAGACGGAACGCAGACCGTGCTCGCGTCGAGCATCGCAGCGGCGAGCGAGAGCCGCGTGAGCGTGAACCTGCCGAACGGATACGTCGGTGTCGCATTCGTACGGGCGCGTCCGGTCGAAGCGAGTGGCGCGGCGGAAGGCACGGGCGCGAGCGATGCGGTGCTCGTGCGTCCGGCCCACGCGTTCGCGCTGAGCGTCGAACCCGAACACGCGCAGTATCACGTGCGCGAGTCGGCGCGATTGCTGATCCACACCCCCGCGCAGACGACCGGCGCCCACGTCGCGCTGGTGGCGCGCGATCTCGCGGCACACGGCGGTGAGCAACCGTTCGCGCTCTCGTGGTTGCGCGGAACGCTCACGCAGTCGGTCGCGAATCCTGCCACCGCCGATGCGACGCGCCTGGTGCGTGTCGCGCTCGCCGCGTTCACCTCCGCCGATCCGCTCGCGGTGCGCGCGGGTCCGCTGGTCGAGAGCGAGAGCGCCGACGACGACAGTGACGAAGGCGAGGGGAGTTACAACGCATCGGCGGCGACCGAACGAGGCGATCTTCGCGATCCGTTCGGGCTGCGCGACGAATTGCTTCGCCGCGGTCTCGGCGTCGTGATGATGGCGCTCGAGAACTCCATCGACGCGTCGATCGACGAGAACGCACGCGGCGTCGTGGCGGCGAATCATCACGGCTTCGAACCCACCGCGATCCATGCGCTCTCCGAAGCGGGCAATCTCGACGAATCGCAGCTGCACACGCTCGGTGGCGGCGAGATGACCCTCGCGATGCTGCAGGCCGCGGACGCTTCGTTCACGTACGACCGCGCGGCGCGTCGTGTCGCACGGCGTCGACTGGTGCGATTGCTCGCGTCGCT
>CBIHQZ010000040.1:0-14279 GCA_966212315.1 uncultured Myxococcales bacterium | reverse complement strand
GATCTCGTGCGGTCCGTCGAAGTCGAAGCGGGCCCGACCGCCCGGTACGATCCGGCGTTCTTCCCGGACAACAGCCGCTTCATGTATCAGCCGGACGGGCACGTTTGCCCGCTCAACATCCTCACGAACGGCACGCCGACCCACATCACGTTCTCGGAGATCGGCTGCTCGCAGACGACGGTCGGTCTCTACGAGCATCTCGGTGTGTCGCTCGGCGGTGGTGACTACTGGGCGACGTCGGCAGGTGCCGCGGCGTGGGACGACGGTGGCCACATGCCGACGCTGCACGACCCCGATCCGAACTCGCCGTGGCGCTCGGGCGCGCAGACGACGCTCACTCTCATGGGCAACACCGGGACGTCGTTCACCAACATCGCGACCGCAGCGCTCCCGACGCCATACCAGGGCGACGGCGTGATCTCGCCGTCTTCGACGCTGCTCATGACCCGCGTCGCGGATTCGACGGGCAACAACCAGACGGGCTATCGGCTCCATCGTCTCACCACGATGCGCACCGGCAGCGCGGTCACCGCTTCGCTCTCGACCATCGCGGACTACTGCATCCGCGGTGCGAAGCCGGCCTTCTCGCTCGACGAGCGCTGGGTCGCGATGCACGCGTACGTCACGGCCGAAGACGCGACCGAACTCGGCTTCACCGGACCGAGCGATCCCGCGTTCGCGCAGTATCTCTCGCAGGGCGCGTCGAACATCTATCTTCTCGATCTCGCGACCGGCACGCGTACGCGACTCACCAACATGGGCCCGGGGCAGTACGCGCTCTATCCCGCGTTCCGATCGGACGGCTGGATCTACTTCCTCGTGCGCACGCTCGGCCGTCAGGCGGAACACGTGATCGCCAGCGACGCCGCACTCGTCACGCCATGAAGTCTCCACGAGCACCGTTCGCAGTCGTGGCTGCGGCGGTGCTCCTCTCCGCATGCCCGGGCCGGCAACCTCCCGAAACGTGTGACGGCGTTTCCGCGCGATCGAGTTCCGCAACCGCGGTCGATCGGTGGCTGCTCGGCCAGGCTTCGCGCTATCCCGCCGACAATTCACTCGCAGCGCGTGCCGATGAACTGCATCGCTCGCAACGCGCGCGTCGCGCGGCGGCGTGGGAAGCAATCGCCCGCACGCTCGCACCCGTTCCGCTCGCGCATCCGACCGGCGTCGCCGACGCGACCGTTCCGCGGTTTCGCACCTGGTACGACCGGCAGGACGTCTACCGGATGTTCAGCCGTCTCTACGGCTCGCTCTCGATCGACGCTCGCCGCGCACGCGAACACTTCTCCGACAGCGCGCTCGACGAGGCCTTCGGCTTCGATGCGACGTTCGCGACGACCCTCCCGGAATGGCCCGCGGATCGACTGGCGGCGTACGCAACCGGCCTCGACGGGCTCACCTCGATCGCTGCCATCGGCGGCGTGCAGCGCATCGCGATCAGTCCCGACGCCGCGCGACACACCATCGCGAGTTACCCCGAGATCATGCGGTGCATGACCGACGGCGCACCGCCGGCATTCGAATCCACGCCGATCGCTCCCCGTCGTCTCGCGCGCGAACAGCTGTCGCTCGGGCGATGCGGCACACAGACGGTCGGACCGTTCTTCGTCGCGAATGGCGGCCAGCTCCGCGCGACGCTCGAAGGCACCGGCGCCGATGGCGCGCAGATCGCGGTCGTCGAAGGCGTCACGAGCGATGCGGTCACGCGGTGCAACGCGGAGGGTTCGCACGGTTGCATCACCGATGGCCCCGGCATCTTCTCGGTGCGCGTGACGACGCAGGGACGCGACATGACGGGCATGCTCGACGTCGAGTATTCGCCACCGACTCCGGCGATCGCGGCCTGCCTGAACGGCGTGTTCCCGAGCGGCGCGGCAACCGTCGCGCAGGAGTGGCGACGCACCGACATCGGGATTCCGTTTCCGACTTACGACACGTCCGCCGCAGGCCTCGCGCGGCGACTCGCGCCCGGCGCGGATGCAACGTGGGGCATGGGCGACGGCACCGCCGATCCGAGTGCTTCCGAGGCGTACACGCTGCAACTCGCGAGTGGCGGCACGTTCCGTCTCGCGGGCATGCACATCCGCACGCGCGAACTCGACCACTGGCTGAACATCACGCTCTGGTGGTCACCGAATCCCGACGAGGACTTCGGCGCCGATCGATCCGCATCGGTCCGCGCACTCGGCGCGCCGTGGACCTCGTACAAGATGTGCGTCGCGACGGAGTTCGACGAACAGGACACGCATGCGAACGGCGGCTTCGACGCCGACGCGCCCACGCTCGCGGCAGCCCTCGCAGCGGTGCACGAAGGGCAGGGCGGGCCGTCATGGTGCTCGAACCCGTACATCGATGGTGCACCGGGCCTCGTGCGATCGAACTGCGTGGGATGCCATCAGCACGCGATGAGCGGGCTTCGTCCCGGCGACATCCAGACCGACCCGGTTCACTACCCGGGCAACGGCCGACTGCAGGTGCGGAACAACTTCCCGTCGGACCAGTTCTGGGGCATCGACGCGGGCGATCAGCTCGGTGCTTCGTTGAACGAGATCATCGCCGCATGGGACTCGATGCCCTGAACCCGTGCACTGCGACCGCCGCGCGAACGTGCGAACGGCCGCAGTGACAGACCTCGTTCGCTACTTCGACATCTTCGCGTTCGGATCCTGCGACATCTTCGCAGCCGGCTGGGCGGCCGGTGGTTGAACCGGCTGCTGCTGCGCGTTGGGCGCTGCGGCCGGCGTCGCTGCCTGAGTCGCGGGCTTCTTCGCGTTCCAGCTGTATCCGATCTGCTGCCGAACGAGGAACTGCGTCCCCTCGCCGACGATGCCGTCGGTCGTGTATCCGAACGCTCGTTGCAGCGCGAGGACCGCGTTCTCGGTGTCCGGACCGAAGATGCCGTCGACCTTGAGGTCGTAACCGAGTTTGCCGAGATCGTTCTGAAGCGTTTTCACGGCCTCGCCCTGCGAGCCCTTCTTCAACACCGAGTGACTCATGCGGAACCTCCTATGCTCGCACGCTCGCGAGGAGGCCCAACGTGGCGGCGCTCGTCACGACGCGCAACGCGCGCTCGATGACGGTCACTGACAACGCCGCGTGCGGACGATCACGCGTCGATGCAGTACCGTCACGCGCAGGGCCGACGACGTGAGGGGTTGCGCGATGAAGTCATCTCGATGGTGCTCTCTGTTGCTGATCGCATGCGTGGTCTCTGCGTGCGCGTCGACCGCCGTGCCGAACGATGGTGCCGCCCCCGTCGATGCCGCCAATGCCTGCCTCCTGCCGAACGGATCATCGTGTCCGCGCGGCACGAGCTGCCCGGCCGGCGATGGCTGCAACACGTGCACGTGCGATCGCGATGGTCATGTCGGCTGCACGCTCGTCGCGTGCGCACGCATCTGCAGCACCACCGCGGAGTGTCCCGCCGGCCAGGAATGCAGCGGGCCGCCCGGGTGCGATGTCCAATGGACCTGCCAGCACACGCTCTGCAGTTCACCCATGCAATCGTGGTGCGATTGCGCCGGGGTCACCTACACGACAGCGAACGGATGTGCGACCCGACCATTCGTTCACGAAGGTCCGTGCGAGACACCGGTGATGGATGCGGGCACCAGCTGCGCTCCGAACGCCGCGACGTGTCGCACCGGCGCTGACTGTTGTTCCGGCTATTGCGCCGAACGAGGCGCCCCACTCTCGGCCTGCGCGGATCCGCCAGCCGGGATGTTCGGGTGCGGCAACATCCTCTGCCGCGTCGGGATGGAATACTGCGAGCTGACGTTCAGCGATGTGCCCACGCCCGACAGCGCGACGTGTCGGTCACGCGCGACGTGCGGGGCCGGGGCTGTCACATGCGATTGCGTGTCGCCCCATCCGTGCGGTGGCTGCGAGGTGCGTGACGCGAACACGGTCTCGTTCCGCTGTCCCGGCGGCTGAACCAACTGCGCTCGACCGGCTGTACTCGGCCACCGTGGCGCCTGCCGATCGTCCGTCGATTCATTCGCAAGCCGCCGATTTCGCAGTCTTGAACTGGGTTCATCCCGTGAACTACAGTGCCGCCGACTCGTACGGGGCACACAACAAGTCTGATTTCATCGGAGGAACCACGCGATGGACAAGCTCGACGACCTTCCCGATCCGCCGGGAGCGAGCGATCCGTTCTCTCAGCCTGCTGGCGGCGGCGGCTATCTCGGAGGCAACGACGACGACGAGGTCCGCAAGATCCGTCGCCGGGTTTCACCGGTTGGAAAGGTATTGGCGTTGCTCGTTCTCGCGGGTGCCGCGGGGACCGGTTACTACGTCTACAGCACGGCGAAGCACGACGCGGCGGTCGAGCGTGCGAATCACGACGGCCGTGCCGAACTCGAGCGAATCGTCGGGCAACCGATCTCGCAGGAGCAGATCGCCACGCAGGTTCGCGCGGCGTACGAGCGCTTCAAGGACGGCCCCGAGTTCCGCATGTCGGCGCGCCGTATTCTCGCGCGTGCACACGACGCGAACGCGATGCCGATCTTCATCGAAGGTCTGCACGAGTCGGGTCGCGAGCGTTCGCAGGCCGCCCTCGGTGTCGCCGAGATCGGGATGCCCGCCGCAGCCGCCGCACGTGATGCGCTCGCCGCAGCACTCCCGACGACCGACCCGATGCTCGATCGCGCCGAAGTCGCGTGGGCGATGGTCGTCGCCGAAGATCCGCGCGCGTGGAACACCGTGGTCGAACTGCTCGGCAACGGCCGGCTTCAGCAGGTCACCAATCTCGACGAGCCGCCGCGCCGCATCTTCGACCCGGGACTCGTCGCGCGCATGGCGGGACGCGACCGTCTCGTGCAGCTCGCAAGCGACTCGCACGAGCAGACGGTGAACGGCGTCACGACGCATCCGGTGCGTCGCATCGCGGCCGTCTCGCTCTCCGAAGTCGCGAGCCCCGAAGTGTTCGACACGCTCGTCACGCTCTCGCGCGATACCGACTCGGACGTCGCGCGCGAAGGCGCGATCGGTCTCGGCCGCACCGGTCTCGATCGCGCGGGCGAGCCGATCGTAGGCTTCTTGAACGCGCACGCCGACGCGCGCGACGCGGTGCTCAACGCACTGTCGCAGAACGCCGGCGCACCGGGTCTTTCGCCCGTCATGCGCACTGCGTCCGACCCGACCATCCGCAGCCAGGCCACGCGCCTGTTGCGCGAACTGCAGGACCCGGGTGCTGGCGATGCCTTCATGGCGGTGCTCGGTCAGGTCCCGGCCGACGCAACCGACGACGTGCAGCGCGGCATTCGCAAACACGCGATCTTCGGTCTCGCGGAAATCGGCGACGCACGCGCGGCCGCCGGTCTCATGGAACTCATCCAGCGTCCGCTCCAGCCCGGCGCCCGTGTCGATCCGAACGCGGATCAAGACGCGCGCCTCGCGCTCGATGCTCTTCGCAAGATCCCGAACGCATGCGCGGCCGCCAAGGCCACGCTGCTCGAGATCCTTCCGCGCGCGGATTTCATGCGCACGCAGATCCTGCTCGCGCTCGGCGAGGCCGGCGACGCGTCGATCGCACCGCGGTTGATGTCGTACCTCACCGACGAGAACGCGCAGGAAGGTGCCGCGGTTGCAGTCGCGCGCTTGAACTACGCACCGGGTATCGCGCGCATCCGCGCCGACGCGACCCGCCCGCGCAATCTGAACATGTCGCAAGAGACCGTTCAGGACGAGCCGGTGTTCATCAAGCGCCGCAACGCGATCCGTGCGCTGGCGTGGACGCACAACCCGCAGTTCGCGGTCGATCTCATGCGCATCATCGACGATCCGCAGGATCGCAATGCGCTTCGCGAAGAGGCCGGTCACGCGCTCTCGTCCATCGCGGACGACCACACCATCGACGAGATCGCCACCCGCGCGCTCGACACGGCGCGTCCCGAGAACACGCGTCTGTTCTATCTCCTCGCACTGCGCGGACGATCGAACGCGGCGACGTCGAATCGCCTCATCGAAGCGTATCTTCGTCCCGGTACGCCTCTCGGCCTGATGCGCACCGCGGCGATCGCGGCGGGCTTCGGTGGTGACGACACGACGGCAGCGGCGCTTCGTCCGCTCCTCGCGTCGACCGATTCCAACGTGCAACTGAACGCCGCCATCGCGGCGGTCATCTGCGGCGACGAAGCGACGGCGCAGGCACTGCTCGAGCAGCTCATCGCGCATCGTGATCTCGCCGAGCTCCTCGGAAACACGTTCGTCACCCGCGGCGCCGCGGGGAGCAACGCCGCGCAGCAGATGGAACCGGGCGACCTCATGCCCATCACGCAGTCTATGTTCACCGACGGGCGGATCTATCGCCGCATCAACATGGCGACCCTGCTCGAACACGGGCGCGGCGGCCGTACGTTCGACTTCGCGTCGGTGTGGCTCAAGCTCCGTATCAAGAACGGGTGGGAAAGCCCGATCGGCATCGGTCCGTTCGAGATCCGCGCGGCGCTCCGCGAGGCAGCGCAGAGCCCGGACCACTTCCGTTCGGACATGGCGTTCAAGATGTTCCGCGCGCTCAACGACCGCGGCTCCCTGCTCTGGCTCCGACGTCAGACCGGCGAAGCGGCCGAGCACGCGCGTCGCGAACTCGTTCAGATCAACGCCGGCGGCACCTGATCGTTCCTTCCTCTCGCCCGCCCGATTCACCCGCGATCGTTCCGACGACGATTCGCGGGTGAACCTTTTCCAGCCCCCGCCGTATCATCCCTCGACCCCTACCTCCGAGGCGCGTCGCGCCGCGCGGATCATTCAAGGAGCCATTTGATGAATCGCACTCGAGCCGTCGCTCTCGTCACGTTCGCCGCCCTCGCCGCCAGCGCCACGACCGGTTGCGGCTTCCGTTACCGCACTCGCGCGACCTATTACGCCAATCCCGCGCCGGTTCGCGCACAGGTCTACGTGAGCGGTCCCGCCGTCAGCCCGGTCGTCGTGCAAGCGCAACCCGCCGTGCCGCAGGGCGTGACCGTGATGCAGCAACAGTGCGTGCAAGGCGCGCCCGAGCAGTGCAACGGCATCGACGACAACTGCAACGGCGCGATCGACGAAGGGTGCGGCTACCAGACCGGTCAGATCCAGATCACCGCGGCGTGGAACACGTCGTCGGACATCGATCTGCACGTGATCGATCCGAGCGGCGAAGAGGTCTACTACGGCCATCGCAGCGGCGCGAGCGGCGGTCAACTCGATCACGACGCCAACGCCGCGTGCAGCGTGCAGCCGCCGACGGTCGAGAACGTGTACTGGCAATCGCCGAATCCGCCGCGCGGGACGTATCAAGCCGTCGTGCAGGCGTACGACATGTGCCAGCAACCGATGACGCCCGTGACGCTCTCGATCTCCGTCGGGGGACGCATCATCGGCACCTACCAGTATTCGTTCAGCGCGCGCGGCGATCGCTTCGCGATCCCGTTCACCATCCAGTGAAACATCCCGACGCTGCCCACTTCGCGATCGAACCGCACCACGTTTCATGGACGGGGCGGCCGCGAAGCGCTGCGGACGAGTCGGCGAACCTGCACTGCGATTGTGCCGCGCGCGAAGGCACTGCTAGACTTTCCAACTCATGACCGCCGGCGCCCACGACGGAGAGATTCCGGCCGACGTAGCGCAACGCTTCTCGGCCACGGCGCCCCTGGCGCACGGCGAAACGAGCGTTCTCTACGAAGGCGTCGACCCGACATCGGGCGGTGCTGTTCTCGTGAAGGTCCTGCGCGATGCCGCGGTGCCTTCGACGGCAGAACGTCAGCGCATCGTTCGCGAAGCGCAAAAGCTCGCGCAGGTGAAACATCCCGCGCTCGTACGCGTGGTCGCTGCAGGCGAGAGTCAGGGGCATCTCTGGATCGCACGTGAGCGGCTCGGTGGACGCTCACTGGCAGATCTTCTCGCGGACTCTGGGCCGATGCCCGCGAACGAAGTGGCGCGCATCGCGGCACAAGTCGCAGCCGGGCTCGGCGAACTGCATCGCAACGGCGTTCTCCATCGCGACGTGCGGCCGGGACACGTGATCATCGACGAGAGCGGTCGCGCACGATTGCTCGACGCCGCGATCGCGCGAGTCACCAAGGTGGCGGGCGGTCGTTTCGTCATGGGGACGCCGGGATACGTTTCGCCCGAGGCCATCGCGGGGAAACTGGTCAGCTTCCGGAGCGACCTCTATTCGCTCGGCGCGTTGATGTTCGAACTGCTGCACGGGGCGCCGCCCTACGGCCTGCCCGATGCGCCGAACGTCCTCGCGCAGCAGACCGAGCGCGATGCGCCGGCCGTGAGCGTGTCGGTTCCCCCGGCGATGGTGAAACTCATCGCGTCCTTGCTGGCACGTGAGCCGCGCGAGCGCCCTTTCAGTGCGCAGCAGCTCGAACGTCAACTCGAGCCGCTCGCTTCGAGCGATGACGACAACGGCGATGGAGCGGCCAGCACGGTGGCCACATCATTCGAAGAGATCGAAGCAGCCGCGCGCGAGGACGCGACCACGGTGCTGCCGCCGATGTCCGAGATCTCCGCGCACCTCAAGAATGCTCCGCCCGACGAGCTCGAAGATCCGCCCACGCAGGTGTCGAACACCAGCGCGGAGGAATTGATCGCGGCGGCCCGCTCGGCGCCGACCGGATCGTCGCCCGCGATTCCGATCGGCGCGCGTCCGAGTGCGGCCATCGCGTCGTCGCCGTCGATCTCGCGCGCGACCGGTGCGCCGACCGCGGGTCCGCCGCGCAAGGCGACCATGCTCGGGATGATGGCGCCGTCGACACCGGCGAGAGCGCCCAACACATCGGCGATGGCAGCCGCGGCGATGGCGCCGGCGATGCCGCGCCCCGTCGAGGGATCGGGACAGCGGCCGGCCCCCGCGGATCCGAACGAGTTCGACGAAGCGATCGATACGGTCGTCACCGAGGATTCGCGCATCTTCGGGATTCCCGAGGTGCAGAACGGCAGCCCGCACGGAAGCGCTGTGCCGCCATTGCCCGATGCGGTCGCAGCGCGCGTGCTCACCGGCTCCGTAAAGGACGCCGGACCGTCGGTCGGCGGTGCCGCGATGGGTCGAGGACCGGCGACGGCTTCGATGCCCGCGACCCCTTCGCCCCAGATGGCGATGCACGGTGCACCGCAACAGATGGCGCCGGCCGGTGCGTTCGGAATGCAGGGCCCGCCGATGCAACCCGGCGCGATGCCGTCGAACGCGACCGGTGGTGGATGGGGCCCGCCGCCTCCGCAGGCGCCGCAGGGTTGGAACCAATCGCCGCAGCAGCACGGGGCGCCGAACTGGAATCAGCCGCAGACGGCGCCGGGCGGGTGGAATCAGCAGCAGCCGATGGTCGCACCGGGTGCGTTCGCGCCCAATGGTCAGGCCGTCGCACCGCCTGCGGGCCCTGGGTACGCACCTGCGCAGATGCCGGCTGCCTTCGGGCAGCAGGGATCCGCGAATCAGCCGACCGCGCCCCTGCCGCAGGGGATGAACGCCCCGCAAGGCTACGCGCCGCAAACGGGATACCCGCAGTACGCGCAACCGACGCAGCCGTCGCGCAAGTCGTTCCTCCCGTGGATCCTCGCGGGCATCGGCGTGGCTGGCATCGCGGGGGCGTCGGGATACTACTTCGCGAGCCGTGACCGCACGGCCGCCCCGCCGATCAGCGCGTCGCCGACCCCGGTCGTGCCGGTGACGAACGGCAACGTGGTTCCAGGCCCGGCGGCGCCACCGATCCCGGCCGTCGCGCCGCCCGTGAATGCGGTCGCGGTACCATCGGCGAACGTCGTGCCCGCGCCCGCTCTGCCGCCGAGAAACGTTCCGCCCTTCGTCGCGCCTGCACCGACGCCCCCTCCCGCGGTCGCCGCCAACACCGCCGTGCCGCCGCCCGCGATCGTCGCGAACACGCCGCCGCAGAGCCAGGACACGCACCATGCGCGCAGCGGTTCGCATGACGCGGTCGCTGCTGCACCACGCACGCCGACTAGTTACGCACAAGCGCGCGCCGCGGCGGATCGTCACGACTACGCGCAGGCACGCACCCTTGCGAGCGCCGCCGTTCGCGAGCAGCCGAACAGCGCCGACGCGCATGCCCTGCTCGCCGACGTGCTCGCGCATCAGAACGACGCAAGCGGCGCGTTGAACGAACTGCGCGCTGCAGCGCGAATCGCGCCGCGCAACACCGACTACCTTCATCGCATCGCCAACATCCAGGTCGATCGATTCGATCGCGCGGGTGCGACCACGACGCTGCGACAGATTCTTCAGATCAATCCGCGCGACGCGGCGGCGCAGCGACAACTCGCTTCGCTCGGCGGCGGCACCGCGCCCGCGACGACGCAGCAGCCGGCGGCCACGCAGCCGCAGCGCACCAACGCGACAACGACGACGACGCCCACGCGCACCACTGCGCCCGCCACGAACACCACGCCCACGCGCACCACTGCGCCGGCGACGAACACGACGACCACACCCGCGCGCACCACGCCGCCCACGCGGCGCGTAACGCCCGCCAACGATCCGTTCGTGCCGACGTTCGGGGCCCCGATTCGTCCCGGCAGCGGCAGCCGCGCCGGCTCGATCCGCCGCTGATCCACCGGCGATTGCGCGTTGCCCATTTCGCGGGGTCACGAACGCGCGAAAAACGAATACGGTCGCGCATCACTCGATGCATGCGCTCTTGGAAGACGCCGCCCGCAAGGAGGCGAGTGCCGCGGTTGCCGACGTCGAATCGCAGACGTCCGCGGAGATCGTGATCGCCGTGCACCGCGCGTGCGATCCGTACTGGTACGCGAACCTCGCGTGGGGCGCGCTCGCGTCGCTGGCCGCACTCCTGCTCCTGTTGTTTCTCCCGCAACGGTTCGCGCTGTCGGTGTTCCCGCTCGATGCCGCCGCGGCGTTCGCGGGCGCGACCTGGCTGAGCAGCCGCGTTCCTGCGATGCGGCGCATCTTTACCCGCGCCGACGATCGCGAGCGGCGTGCACGCATTGCTGCGCGCGCGGCATTCTTCGACCTCGGTGTGTCGCGCACGCGCGGACGCACGGGGGTGCTCGTGTTCGTCGCGGCCTTCGAAGCGCGCGTCGAGGTCGTCGCCGACGTGGGTGTTCCGACCGACGCCGCCGGGGCCGCCTACCGCGATGCACTCGCCGGTCTCCAGAGCGCGACCGAAATCGGACGCGGTGATGCGCAGGCGTTCTTCGCAGCCGTGCGATCGCTCGGTCCGACGCTGGCGTCGGTGCTGCCGCGCGCCGCCGACGATGTGAACGAACTCCCCGACGCGATGGTGTCGGAATGAACGCTGCGCGTTCGCGTCGCGTCCACCGCGCTGCGCGTTGGGTCCTCGCTGCTTCCGTCATACTCGCGATCGTCGCGTGGGGTGCATTCGCGCTCGCGCGACCCGGCGGCGGCGAGGGGTATTCCGGCGGCGGCGGAGGTCGATCGGGCGGCGGATGGGGCGGAGGCGGCGGCTCGGGTGGCGGCGGCGGAGGCAGCAGCAGCGGCGGCGGCGAACTGATCTTCGCGTTGGTGCGCGCGCTCTTCTATTTGATCGTCGAGGTCCCGTTCGTCGGCATCCCCCTCGCGATCGTGATCATCGTCGGCGTGATCTGGTTCCTGAATCAAGACCGCGACCAACGCAGCAGTGTGGGGTGGAGCACCGGCGCATCGGGCGAATCGCAGACATACGGCACGATGGCGGGCACGGTGATCCCCGCGCCGATCGTGCGCGTGCGAGATCAACTCGAGCGGATCCGCGCATTCGATCCGAGCTTCTCGCCCGTGCTGTTCGAAGACTTCGTCTACACGCTCTTCGCAGCAGCGCACGAAGCACGCGGCGGCAATCGTCTCGACACCCTCGCGGCGTACCTCGCACCGAACGCACGCCTCGCCCTCGCGCAACTGGGACCGGCCGTCGAACGCGTCAAAGCCGTCGTCGTCGGCGCGATGCGCATCACCGCGGTGTCGGGAATCGGCCCCACCGACGCGCGCGTGACGGTGCGAATCACGTTCGAGTGCAACTACACCGAGACCGCGAACGGGGCGGATCACACGTATTACTCGGTCGAATCGTGGCGTTTCGAACGCGATCGCAGCGCCCGCTCCAAGCCGCCCGAACGCGCGCGGGTGCTCGCGTGCCCGAACTGCGGCGGGTCGATCGACCAGACCATCGGCGGGACGTGTTCGTACTGCAAACAGAACGTCGGCACCGGGCAGTTCGACTGGCTCGTCGCCGCGATTGCACTCGAGAGCCGTCGCGAACGCGGCCCGCAGCTCACCGGCACCACGCCCGAACGCGGAACCGAGTTGCCGAGCATCGTCGACCCCGCCGCACCGACGCGATGGGCCGCCATCGAGCAGCGCGATCCGGCACTCGACTGGCGAACGCTCGAGGCACGCATCCAGACCGTCTTCCGCGAGATGCAGGTCGCCTGGTCGACCGGGACATGGGATCGCGCCCGCGCGTACGTGAGCGACAACTTGTTCCAGTCGCTCTCGTATTGGATGCAGATGTACGCGCAGCAAAAGCTTCGGAACGTCACCGAGAACGCGGGCATCACCAAGGTCGAGATCGTGCGGGTCACCACCGATGCGTTCTTCGACGCGATCACGGTTCGTCTGTGGGCCAGCGGGCTCGACTACACGCTCGACGCCAAGGACAAGGTCGTCGCGGGAAACAAGTCCAAGGAGCGCGCCTACAGTGAGTACTGGACGCTCGTGCGTGGAGTCTCGCGCCGAGGCGCCGCACGCAGCGACGGCAAGTGCCCGAACTGCGGGGCGGAACTGAAGATCAACATGGGCGGCGAATGCGAATACTGCCGGGCCAAGATCACCACCGGCGACTTCGACTGGGTGCTCAGCCGCATCGAACAGGACGACTCGTACACGGGGTGATCGCCCGTGCGTGATCGGGCGCGGGGTTTACATCGCACCGGCCGGGGACCAGGAACGCGCGGAACCCCCTGCGTGCTAGTGTTCCCCGCGAGGTTTTTTCGACGATGCCCCACGTGCCCCCCGGCCTGCTGATCCCCGTCGCGATCCTGACCATCTCGCTCTTGGTCATCATTCACGAGTTCGGGCACTACATCGTGGCCCGCGCGTTCGGGATGCGCGTCGTGACCTACTCGATCGGATTCGGCCCGGTGCTCGCGCGCTGGCGGCCGAAGGGGAGCGAGACGGTCTTTCAGATCGCGGCGATTCCCGTGCTCGCGTACGTGCAAATCGCCGGGATGAACCCGCGCGAAGTAGCGGATCCGAACGACCGCGGGAGCTATCAGAACGCTTCGCCGATCGCGCGATTTCTCACGATCGCTGCCGGGCCGCTCGCCAACTTCCTCGCCGCGGGTCTCGCGTTCTTCATCGTCGCCGGACTCGGCGGTGAACCCGTGGCGCCCTCGAACGCGCACGTCGGGCACGTCGCGCCGGCCAGTGCCGCGGCAGCCGGCGGCATGCAGGACGATGACATCGTTCGCGAGATCAACGGCGTCGCGACCCCCACCTGGGACCATCTTCTCCGCGCCACGCGCGACAGCGGCGGTCACACGCTTCACGTGGTCGTCGATCGTCACGGACAGCGCGCCGCTTTCGACGTGACGCCGCGAATGAACAACGAGACGCACCGCTACATGATGGGCGTCGAGATGAAGACCGAATATCGCCCGGTGAGCTTCGGACGAGCGGTCGAAGCGGGCGTCGTCGTGCCGGCATTCGCGACCGCGCAGATCGTTCATCAGATTCGCGGCATGTTCGCGCGAACGGTCCCGGTGCAACTGGTCGGCCCGGTCGGGATCGTGCGCGAGACGGTGAACCAGGCAAAGCAGGGATGGCGTCCCGGCATCGAGTGGGCAGCGCTCATCTCGCTCCAGTTGTTCATCTTCAATCTCCTCCCGATCCCTGCGCTCGACGGCGGCCGCCTCGTGCTGCTCGGCTACGAGATGGCGACGAAGAAGCGGGTGAACCCGGCGATCGAACAGAAGGTCCTCGCGTATTCCCTGATGCTCATGATCGGGCTCTTTCTCGTGGTGACCTCGCGCGAGATCTGGGGGCTGATCGCGGGCTTCTTCCGCGGTTAGTTTCCCGCTCGCTTGCGGGAACTTTCCCCGCATCGCAGTCTCGAAGCACTCCGTGCGCATCGCCGACCGTCGCCGTCGCCCGCCGCTCCTCGTCGCTGTTGCAGCGCTGATGGCGGTGGCGCTTCCGACCGCCGCGGATCCGCCGGGGCGTGTGCTGCATCGACCGATTCCCGGCGACTTGCCGATCGACTCGCGCCCCGAGGGGTCTCCGATCCTGCCGCCCGCGTCGGCGCAGAGCATGTCGCAGTCGG